>DATMXG010000128.1:0-6943 GCA_035561755.1 Methylomirabilis sp. (SeqCode) | reverse complement strand
GGACATCACGGCGCTCATGTCGAACGACAAGCCGCTCGCCAAATCGCTCCTGCACGCGGCTGCCCGCTCGGGTGAAGCCACGTGGGAACTTCCGCTGCCTCCGCAGTACGACGCGGCGCTCCAGTCCAAGATCGCGGACGTGAACAACACCGGAGGTCGCGACGCGGGTTGCATCAAAGCCGGTTTGTTCCTGAAGCGCTTTGCGGGCGACACGCCGTGGGCGCACCTCGATATTGCCGGGCCGTCATACTGCGAAAAAGAAACACGTCCGGACGTGCCGCATGGAGGGACGGGGGTTGGGGTGAGAACGCTGGCGGCATGGTTGGAGTCGCTCCGGTAGGGGCGCACTGCGTGCGCCCCGAACCGGAATTGATGATGCCGCTTGATATATTATTGACGCATGGTGAATCGATCTGGGCGGACGCAGTCCGCCCCTACCGTGGCTGATCATCGAGATATCCACACGGTTTCGTCAGGCGTGCTATACTGCCAGCCATATGAACGTTAAAGTCTATTCCACCCCCACGTGCCCGTACTGCAAGCTCGTGAAGGAGTACCTCACGGAAATGAAGATCGCCTTCACGGATGTCGACGTGGCGAGCAACCCGCAGGCAGCGAACGAGATGGTGAAACTCTCGGGCCAAATGGGCGTGCCGGTGATCGATGTCGACGGCCAGGTGATCGTGGGCTGGAACAAGGGCGCGCTGGAAGAGGCGTTGGGGATGAAACAGAAGGCGTAGGAAAAATTCGAAATTCGAATGACAAAACCCGAAACTTGATGTTTCGGGTTTTTGGTCTAGGCCTTCCCCAGCGTTTTCTCTCCCGGCTTCCACTCCATCGGGCAGAGTTCGCCGGATTGCAGAGCTTCGAGCACGCGTAAGGTCTCGGATACGGAACGACCGACCGAGCCGGCGCTCACGAGCAGGTATTTGACCACGCCTTCGGGATCGATCAGGAAGAGACCGCGTTGGGCTTCGCCGCTGTCTTCGTTCAAGACTTGGTATTCGCGTGCGATCTTCAAGTTGGTGTCCGCGAGCACTGGATAGGCCACCTCCGGCAGGTCGCGTTCGAACCAGGCCTTGTGGCACCAGGTGGAATCCGTCGACGCGGCGAGGATTTCGCAGTTCATCTTGCGGAATGCGTCGACGGCATTGCTGAACCCTTTGAGCTCTGTGGGACAGATGAACGTGAAGTCGCGCGGATAGAAGAATAGGGCCAGCCATTTGCCTTGATAGTCGGACAAACTGACTGTTGCGTCTGCCTTTCCTTTTTGGTAGGCGGGGACGTTGGAGAAGTCGGGTGCTTTGTTGTCGATGAGGATCATAGGGTGGGATGACGAATGACTAATGTCTAATACCTAATGACTAATGTCGGATCATGCTGATTAGGCATTAGACATTATGCATTAGCCTTATTTGGCTTGTTATTTGGTAGCGACTTCGTACAGCTCGCTGGCTTTTTTCCAGTTGAAGTTTTTCCAGAAGTCCGCGATGTACGCTTTGCGGTCCGAGCCGTAGTCAATGAAGTAGGCATGTTCGTACACGTCGAGCACGATGATCGGCAAACAGCCCCACACACCGCCTTGGTTGTGTGCGTCGCCGGTGTAGACGCGCAGTGTTTCGTCATGCGTGTCCCAGGCGAGGACCACCCAGCCGCGCGCGGCCATGCCGCAGGCGCTGAAGTAGGCGAGGAAGTTGTCGAGCGAGCCGTATTGCGCCGCGAGCGCATCGACCAATGGTCCGGACGGTGTTCCGTCGCCGCCCAGCGCGTCGAAGTACCATTCATGCAGGTACACGCCGTTCACGGCGAACGTTTCGCCGTCTTTCAGCGCGCGAAGTTCGGAGTAGCTTTGATTCGCGCTCGACACGTCGCCGCCTTTTTCGAGCGTGGCGAGCTTGTCCTGCACTTCGTTCTTTTTCGCCACGTACCCCGCGTAGAGCTTGTCGTGGTGGATCGCGAGTGTTTTCTCACTGATGCCGGTCAGGTCTCCCTTGAAGGGAAGCGGTTTTGGTTCCGTTTTCATAATGGGTTACGAATGACGAATACATGCTTTTGAGCATTCGTATTTTCGTTTAAAATTCGATATCCGCAGATCGTTCGTGTAGATAATTCGTTAGGGCTTGGTGTTCGCAGAGGCAATGGCTTTCAATATATCGGTGTCCTTGGGCATGCCGCGGCGCAGGAAGAAGATCCGTCCGTCCTTCCCGATGCCTACGACGGTCCGTTTGATGATCCTGATCTTGAAAAACTGTTTGATGGCGCCGTACCGGGCGCTGACCTTCTTGCCTGGATCAATGAGGAGCGGGAAGGGGAACCCGTATTTTTTTGTGAATTTATTGTGCGAGTCGGCGTCCGCGTGGTTCACGCCGAACACGGCCGTGTCCGCACCCGTGAACTTCTTCCAGTCGTCCCGGATGGAACAGAGCTGCATGGCGCATCCCGGCGTCATGTCTCCGGGGTAGAATACGAGGATGACGTTCTTGTTGTTGCGGAAGTTCTTGAGAGAGACGGAATGTCCTCCTGCGTTCTTCAGCGTGAACGTGGGCGCTCGGTCGCCGACGGCTAGTTCTTTCATCGGGGACATATCCATTTTCGTACACTGACAGGTTGTTAGTTGCAGAAACTGCGCGGTCGGAACAGAATAGCAGGCGTATCTATGACAGGCCAGCCCATAGGGTTACCGAATCCGGCTACGTCCGACGAGGTCGTGGAAGGGCGTTCGTGGTGGAAAACGTGCTGCGCGGGCTGTTGCCTCGGGTTTCTTGCGATCATCGCCCTCGTTATCATGGGCTCGCGTCTCCTCGCCGGTCCCGGACCACAACGGATTGCGTCGATTCCCGATTCGTTTCCGGCAGCGCTCACGCTGTACCGGCCCGAAGACGCGAAGGAGATCGTGTATTACCCCGCATCGTCGAAGAGCCGGATCACGCGGCTCATCTCCGGTCCGTTTGCGTGGGTCATGTCCACGTTCCGCAAGACGCCGGGGCCTGCCGCGATCGGGCAGATCGCCTCAACGGGTTCGATCGATGCGTTCGAGAAATCGGTCGCGTTTAGCATTTCGCGCTTCGCGAATGTCGACAGGCTCGCCATCCGATGGAGCGGCTTGGACGCAACGTCCGACGAAGTGCTTCGATTCTATGCTGGGTCGCTCAAACAGGCCGGGATTGGCAATGCGCAGATGCGTCGCGACGCAAACGCCGGTCTCACCGAATTAACTGGAACCGGCACGTCACTCGCGTTTAGCCTGCTCCTCATCGACGACGCCAATACGTTTGGGATTGACAGCATCACCGTCATCGTGGAATATCCCAGTCCAACGTTGAATAAGCCGTAAGGATACGCAGCGTTTGTCCCATCCGAAAGGCGTGCAGTATTCCCCGTTTATGCGCGAAGCTGCATCGTCATCGATGGACGACTTCGCGTGCGTGGCTTACACACGTATGAAGCAAAAATTTCATCGCGCGTTCATCGTTGCGGGAGTACTGCTCCTCGCGGGGTTCGGGTGTTCCAAGTCGACAACGAACCCATCCGAAAAGCCGGTAGACATCGACGCTATCCAACGCATGTCGCCGAAGGACGCGGCGCGCGCCATCAGGTTCAAGCAGGGGTCGAGTTTCGAGATCCGCCAGAGCGCGCTGAAGGTCCAAAATGAGTGGGTACGGGAAGATCCGGAATTGAGCAGGCGCGTGGTGACGCTGAATGAGTACATGCCGGAGGCCGGAGCGGTCGTCCAGTGGACACTCCAGCAAAAGGTGCGAACCGATGAGTACAAAAAGGCGCTTGAGGAATTTCAGAAAGGCGCGACGACGACCGAACCGAGGGTTGCGCACGGTATGCTTGTGACGGCCGGTTCGCTGAAGGCGGTTATTTTCAAAGACACGCACAAAATATTGTTTCCCGCGTTATGGCCGGAAGGAGAGGGGAGCGCTCAGTCCACCGGCGCCGTGTGGGTGTCGAGGGCCGTGTACGAAGAAATGTCACGGACGCGTGCGTCCACCGTGTACCTGAATTTTTTCGACGGTCTCGCGACACTTGCGTCCGGGAACGAGGAACTTGCGAAGGCGATCGAGCAATTGCGCGCGCATGCGAACGCATCGTCCGAACGCACGGACCTGGATCTCATGAAAGCGGAGGGTGAGCTGTCGGACACCGCGCTCCAGGTGAATGGCAAAGAGGTGACTGTGCAGACGATCAAAGCACGGAGCTGGTTCGGCGAGATGACGGTATTGAACAACCCGGAGAATCCGCTCATCCTGAAATTCTCGATGAACCCGCCCGTCACCGGGGATTCCGGCGAGGCGTCGGCGGGGATGGGCCTTTTGAAGGATCTGCTGAGTTTTGAAGTGACTCGAATAGACTTGTAGACAAGTGAACGAGTGAACAAGTCGACAAATGAACAGGCAAAGGGTCTGTCAACTTTTGCACCTGTGCGCCTGTTCACGTGTTTAGACGTAAGAAAGCGCCCCCGAGGTTTAGCCTGGGGGCGTTTTCGTGAGATGGACGCGACGTGCGTCAGTTGAGGTTGTGCGGCTTCACGACCTCTTCGCTCCGAACGTCCGACCTCGGATCCGCGGCCGTATCAGTCGCGACGTGCGGCCGGGTGCCTCGGAAGCTCGGGGGCGGGATGTCGCTGTCGTGCCCTTCGGCACGGAGCACGTCGTGCGCGCTGGGGCGCTGCGAGTGGTACAGGGAAGCCTTCTTGCCGCGATGACTCATGTGGTTCCTCCGCGAATTGGTACCGGGTAGCGGGACTGCAAGGCAAGGAAAGAACGCGGGCGAAGTTTAGCCAGCCGCACGGCGAGGGTCAACCTCGCACTCGTGTACTTCATGAATCCAATAATGGGTTGTGCGGGTTTCGGGTGGTCGGGTCCCGACAAGCGACCACCGATAACAGCGCAGTTCATCCGTACGCGCTACGGACGTTTCAGCGATATACGCATTACTGCGTTTCTCGTTTGCGCCCAGTTGGGAAACAGACGCGAGTAATACAGTTCGTCGCGGATCATTCGTAGCGACGCGATTTGTTTCTTCGCCTGTTCGCGCATGCGCGGCAAGCCGCGTTCGGCATTCGCTCGTTGGAGCGTGACCGCGTACCAGTCTTCGATCGTTTGCAGGGCCGGTTCAACCGTTTCGCCCGTCTCGAGACCGCGGAGCACGGCAGAGACGCGGACGAGTTCCAGGATCGTTTCATCGAAGTCTTTCGCATCCTGCGGATGCGTGCGTTCCATCTGTTCTCGTTCGCGTTCCACCCCGTTCCGTATGGCATCTACGAACCGTGCGGCAAGCATCGGGTCGTGCGTCTTGTGCAGGCGCCACGATCCGGCCCAGATGACTTCGCGTACGTCGCGCAGCGCCGTTTCGTTGCCCGCGTGTCGTGCCGCGTACAGATCGCTTTCGAGCGTGGGTTCGTAGCGTTCCGGATAACAATGGAGCTCGTCCGTGCAATCCCGGCCCCGGCCTTTTCGCTGCAGGTAGTTGATGAGCGCGTCGTGACCGGGCAGACGTTCAAGCTCCAGGGACGGCGTCGTCTCTCGGCTCGCCTCGCGGTCCCGTCGCGCACGCTGAATTTCCGACGGCGTTCGTGGGCCGCTCATGTGCGTGGAGAAAGGTTGGCGCTCAAGACGGGGCACAGGGTGAGAGCAGGTGTACAAGCGGGCAAGCGAGCAAGAGCAAGTGTACGGGTGGATAAGTGAATAGGTGAACAGGTGCGCATCGTGCTCCCATCTATGAACTTGTACACGTAGATACTTGTTCACCTGCACGTGCTCGCTTGCCCGCTTGTACACTCGATCATCTGAACCGCTGCTGCCATTTCGGATCAACCTTCACGGTCAGTTCCAAGTATACCTTCGTTCCCGTCACCGTTTCGAGTTCATTCCGTGTGGCCGAGCCGATTTCTTTCAGCTTTTGGCCACGCGCGCCCACGATCATGCCCTTGTATCGATCATCCGTGGTCCAAACGGTCGCGGCGACGTAACGCGATCCGTCATCCCGTTCTTCGATGTCTTCCACCTCAACCTTCACGGAGTAGGGGAGTTCCTGTTCGAGCGCATGGAAACACTTTTCACGAATGAGTTCCTCGAGCCACTCTTTGTGCGCCATGTCCGTGAGCTGCATTTCAGGATAGAACGGTTCACCTTCGGGCAATAGCTCGAAAAGCTTGTCCACCACGAGGTTCAGGTTCTTCCTTGTCTTCGCGCTTACTTCCGCGCTGCCCTCCTGCCCCACGTCCACGGCGCGGTACGTGTCTAGAAACGGCCGGTTCTTCTTGGGCAGGTCCGCCTTATTCACCAGGTAGAGGATCGGTTTCTTCGCGGACTTCAACGTCTGCCGGATGAGATCTTCTTCCGGCCCGGGACCGCGCGTGGGGTCAACCACGTACACGATGGCATCGATTCCATCGAGCGACTCCTTCACGATTTCGTTCAGTCGCCTGCTCACCAGGTCCTTTTTTCCCAGGAAGACGCCCGGCGTGTCTACGAACACGATCTGGCCACGCGGATCATGCAGCACGCCGCGCACCGGGTGGCGCGTGGTCTGCGGTTTCGGGCTCATGATGGCGACCTTGGTCCCCACCAAAGCATTCAATAACGTCGATTTCCCCACGTTCGAGCGGCCCGCAAGGATGACAAAACCGGATTTCATGTGTGGAGTATAGCAGGATTCAATTCATCCCTGTCCCACGCCGCGGGGTTGTTCAGAATGTAATCTTCGGTCGCGACATACTGCCGTTCCGAATTGATGACGGATTCCCAGTAATTGCGCTGCCATAGCATTGCCCGGGCATTCCCGTTGGATCGGCGGTATTCCGATGTGGCTTTTGCCTTGAATCCGGCGATCAGACTCGCCAGCGAATTTGGCAGTCTCGGTAGGGGCGCACTGCGTGCGCCCCGAACGGACTGGCCGTCGGTCTGATCGACGGAAATGGGGTGGGATGATGGAA
>DATMXG010000127.1:0-7464 GCA_035561755.1 Methylomirabilis sp. (SeqCode) | reverse complement strand
CGCCGCCGGGATCCCCACCCCGCCCGAAGGCTGGGACCAGTTCCAGGCGCAGGTGCGGAAACTCGTGAAAAAGGACGATCAGGATAAAATCATCCAAGCCGGCGCCGGGATCGGTACGGGTCAGAACGTGGAACGCGCGCCGGACATCCTTTCCCTGCTCATGATGCAGAACCGAACGGTCATGACGGATGAGGACGGATTTCCCACGTTCACGCGCACGCCGGCAGAACTCGAGGGTCAGCGCGAGCAGCCCCCGGCCTATGAATCACTCGTGTTCTACACGGACTTCGCGAATCCGGCCAAGGACGTGTACACGTGGAATGCGGATCAGCCGAACTCGCTCGATGCGTTCATCCAGGGCACGTCGGCGTTTTTCCTTGGATATAACTACCAGCTGCCGCTCATAAAGGCCCGCGCGCCTAAGCTCAACCTGGGCGTCACGAAGGTGCCGCAGATCACGGGCAACCCCGAGGTGAACTTCGCGAACTATTGGATGTGGACCGTGTCGAAGAAGACACAGTCATCGGATCTCGCCTGGCTTCTCGTGAATTTCATGGCGAGCAAAGATGAGTCTGCGAAGTACCTCACGGCCGCCAAGCGGCCTGCTGCTCGGAAAGCGCTCCTCGAGGGCCAGCTCGAAGACGAAGACGTGGGCGTGTTCGCTTCGCAGGTGCTCACCGCGAAAACGTGGTACCGCGGCGTGAACGCGAAAGGCGCGGATGAAGCGCTCATCGAACTCATCGATGCCGCGATCGGCGCAGATCAGGACGTGTTCTCGAATGCCATGCGGATCGCGTCGGAGAAAGTGGCGCAGACGATCAGGTGACGAAGCGGTGTTGTGCGTTTCCGGCCGCGGGCTGAATTTCAAATGTCAAAATCCAAATGCCAAATCAAGGTCAAAGTCCAAAGGGGAAGAAGTACGACTTAGCCGAACGGACTGCGACATTCGGAGAGATGATGGTTGATTTCGTGAAGAGTGTTCAAGAGACCGTCGTCACTCGTTCGTTGTTGAGTCAGGTCATGCGATCAGGCACGAGTATCGGAGCGAATTACATGGAGGCGGATGCGGCGGAGTCGAAAAGGGATTTCGAGCATAAGATCAGGCTATGCAAGAAAGAGGCGAAGGAAACGATGCACTGGCTGCGCATGCTTGCGAAAGCCGCGCCCGATAAGAAGGACGTTTGTCGGAGACTTTGGA
This sequence comes from Methylomirabilis sp. (SeqCode), assembly GCA_035561755.1. Lineage (GTDB taxonomy): Bacteria > Patescibacteriota > Patescibacteriia > 2-12-FULL-60-25 > 2-12-FULL-60-25 > 2-12-FULL-60-25. The sequence continues at coordinate 6,266 of DATMXG010000127.1, read as the reverse complement.
GAGAAGCCCATGAGCTCGCTTTGATCTTTTCCGCCATCGCGAAGAAAAAGCTTGAATGAGCGCCTCTGTCCTTTGAGCTTTGACCTTGATTTGGCATTTGGATTTTGAAATTTGTCATTTTCCTCGCGGGTTTCAGTCGTGCTATATTACCCTTCGATTATGCGGCGCTTCGCGACCTACGCAGGCCTGTGCTGCGGGTTTGCATTCGTGCTGTTTTTCGTTGTTACGCGGCCCGTCTCCGCCAAGGCGCTCTGCCAGTGCACGTGCGTCGACAGCTCCGAAACCACGTCGCTCCTGCGGCTCCCGAAGAGCGGAACCACGGCTGCCGAGAAGCTTGCGTCGTGCAAAACCGAGGTGTGCGGAACCGCATGCACGGACATCAATTCCACGCAGGTGGAAGGGGAGACGGAATACAACGCCACCACGAACCGGTGCATCTGCGCCTGCCAGGCCACCGTGAAGAAGACCGCGTACCGGGCGCTCTCGGCCGGGAAGACCGAGTGTCTCGGCGACTGCTCCACGGCATGCGGCGGCCAGGCGAACGTGTTCCAGGACGCCACGACTCCCAAGATCGTGGACGCGCCGTGCGTGCCCGGCCAGTCCGTGGACTGCAAGACGGGCGCGTTCAAGATCTACGACGGCGTCACATGCGTGCTGCAGAAGACGACCGAGCAAGGGTGGCCGAACAACCAGAAACCGGCCTGTATCGTGCCTATCACCCAGAAGAATGCGAACCTCGAGTGCAAAACGTACGGCGGTATCGCGAAGGGGGGATCGTGCGGCGCGGTCGCGTCCGGGGAATCCCCGACCACGTACTACAAGTCGCGTCCGTACGTGAAAACGGACGGCACGTACGCTACGTATAACTTTACCGCGGACGAGCAATACGGAACGTACGCGTTGTGGGACGTGTTCCTCGATAACGACTCTCAGTACGGCGATCCGAAGAAAATCCCGCCGGAGGCCGGCATCTGCTACCAGCTCGGCGCCAAGTTCGGCGGGCAGCCGTCGTACGAGGGATTCGAAAACGCATCGCCGGGGATTCCGATGTACGACTACGTGTGCCTGAAGAAGAAATCCAACCTGTGCGGCCACATCGAAGTGCCGGCGACCTACATCGGCGGATTGACCACGCCCGAGAGCGCCTTCACCTGCCAGAATCCGGTGGACTACGCTTCGAAGTTCCCGAACTACACGGGCGGGACCGGCAACATCGTCACCGACACGTGCCTGCCGAACGTCGGCATGTCGCCGAAGACGAATCAGAATTACGCCGACGCGTGCGCGTCGCTCCCGAACTACCGCTGCTGTCCGTCAAAGAAACCCGGGGCCTGTCTGTTCGACAAGGACTGCAGCCTGGACGGCTCCAAGACTTGCGACGGCGAAGACGTACTCAAGTTCCAATACGGCACGTGCGTGTGGAACACGGTGTGCGATACGGAACACTACCAGACGTTCGACATCAGCGGGAAACAGTACACCATCGACCAGGTCGTGGCGGGCAATCTGAATCAGATGATCGTCGACACGTGGAAGACCGCTCCGTGGACGTATGACATCCGGGGGTGCCGTCCTGCCTCGCCGCAGGAGCTGGCCGATCCGAACGTCTGTTCCGGCGAGTCGCCGCTCCCGTCGGCGCCTCGCCGCTGTCCGATCTCCGGCCAATCGTGCTGCCGCGCGTCGAACACGAAGGCGCTTTCGAGCTGCACGTCCGATCTTACGTCTCAGGTTGATGCGTCCGGGTTCTGGAGCGACTTCACCTGCATTCCGTTAAACCAGATCCCTCAATCCGAGTACGTGCCCGGCACGAGCAACGTGAAGTCGTTCCCCTTCAACCCCACAGCCTTCAATCCCGCCTCCACCGATCCCACGCAGGGCAACTGCATCCAGAGCGATATGCCCAAGCTGCAGGGCGGGCAAACAGTGGGCTCGCAGCCGCGCTGCCAGACCGGACAGCTCTGTTGTTACTACCCGAAGATAAAGACCGCAGCCGACGCACAGGAGATTGCGCTCGATCAAACAGCGATTGCGGCCGGCCAGCAAACGCAGGCCCACGGGGAGTGCGCTCCGAAAGCCGGTCCGTCGGAATACCAGTGCTATACCAAGATCGAGGTCGCCGGCATCTCCGACGCGTACGCGCAAGGTTTCGGGTTTTCTTCGCAGAACGACCTCATCAACACCATGGCCGGATCCAAGAATTGCGTGGTGACGCCGGTCGAGGGCAATAACAACCCATTCAACAACAAGGAGTGCGGTAAAACTACGACCGGCGATGCGATGTTGTGTTGCCGCGATGACTTTTTCCTGAAGGATCCGTGCGCGAACGACGAGGTGTGCAACGGGGGCAACGCATGCAACCCCACGACCACGCCCAACTGCAAGAAATGCCACCCGGAGTACCACTACTGCGTGCTGGCGAGCGACGTGAAGGAGTTGGAGCAGAGTGACAGCTGCTTCGTGCGCGCGCTGGCAATCGGAGAGAGTAGCGCCAAGGAGGTAGCGAATGCGACCGCTGCGGAGCCCAAGACCTTCACCTGCCAGGCGGTGTTCGCGGAAACGCTCGGCGTGAACGAGAAGTGCCTTTCGAAGGGGTGCGAGGAGCTGAACGAGTCTGGCGAGGCGGCGCCCGGCACGAGCTATAGGTGCTGCATTCCGGGCGTGGGCCAGAGCGCGGCTGCCGCGGCCCAGGCAGCGGCCGAGGCCAAGAAGGCGACTGGCGAGGTTCAGGTCAAGGCCGCACCGTATTCGATTGCGCTCCCGGCATGCATCGCGAGCGGCAACTGTACGTTGAACGACATCGTGTACACGGGCGCCGCGTTCGCGAATTTCCTGATCGGCATCTCAGGTTCCGTGTTCCTCGCCATCTTCGTGTACGGCGGGTTCCTGTACCTCACGGCCGGGTCCTCTGACCGCGCGGCCAAGGGGAAGAAGATGATCATCCAGAGCACGGTGGCCATGGTACTCATCCTGGGAGCCTTCATCTTCATTTCGTTCATCCAGACCTCGCTCGTGGGGAGCGGGGCGGGGAGCACAACGAAGGCGAAGTGTGGCACCACGGAGAAGACGAAGAACTACGCCTGCACGTTCCTCTCCGCCCCGCCGGAAGACGCCAAGGCGATCACGAAAGAGGTGGAAGAGCGCAAGTGCGAGAAGGGGTTGTGCCCCGGGCCCTCGAATTACGTATGCTGTCCACAGTAATAATGGGAACTGTCTCGCGAAGCGGGACCCCACTTCGCGGGGGGAACTGGGAATTGGGAACTGGGAACACATCCCGGCGTCTTTTACAGTCCCCAGTTCTGCGTCTGTTCACCCTGTTCGGCCTTGTCGCATCCGTCGCGTTGCTGTTCGCCCCGCATGTGGCGAATGCGGCGGTGTGTTCAAACGTGCCCGCTAATTTTCCCACGTCGTGCGAAGCGTCATGCACCCCGTCGTATTCCCTTGCAGGGAACTACGTCAACATTGATCCCGGATTCCTTGCCGCCACCTGCGGCAGCAACCAGTGCTGCGTGACGCTCGGGGACGGCGCCTGCGCGGCGGAAGCCAAGAAGATGGGGTTTGCGACCGGCGCCTGCAAGGCGGCATGCGGATCAGGCGATACGAAGTCGCTGCAGTCGGTCAGTACGTGTACGACGGGGAAGGTGTGCTGTTTTTCGCAGGGCGCATCAGCTTCCGGTTCGGGATGCGTAAATATTGCCGGGGTCACGAGTGCGTGCAAGGCAGCGCTCGGAACCGACGAGTTCGACGCCTTTGAGAACAGCACGTTCTGGAGCCCGTACTACAGTACCGCCGGCTGTCAGCAGAAGTGCGCCATCAAACGCGACGCTGGGCTGTGTAAAGGTCTCGCGAAGTTAAAAAATCTAACGGGTGACTACGGGTGCTATAAGAGCGGGGATTGTGAAAAACCTCTGTCGTCCGACGTACCGATTCCGGGCGGGGTGTGTGGGGGCGGCCAGGAATGTTGTATCGCGAAGGCAGGCGCGGCGAAGCCTGCGGCTGCGGCCAAGCCCGGGTCGCCTGTCACGTTGCCCGACCCGCTCTCGGGGCTGAATTTCCCCAAGCTCCTCGGCAACATCATCCGTACGTTCTCTGGTATCGTGGGAGCGATCGCGCTCCTCATGTTCGTGTACGGCGGCATCATGTGGATTTTGTCGGGCGGGAGTCCGGATAAAGTGAAGAGCGCGCAGAAAATCCTCGTGAACGCCTCGATCGGCCTTGTGCTCATCTTCGGGGCGTACACGTTCGTGTCGAGCATCCTCGATGCGATCATCGCGGCGCCTCCTGGAACCACGGCGGGAGGGGAGGGCGGAGAAACGGCGAAATGATATGACGACTTCACGCTGTCGTACCTACGGTCTCATTGCGGCGATCCGGCGCATGCGCGCTGCGCCCACCCTGCTTTCGATATTTTTCGTCACTGCTTTCGGGGTCATCATCGCCGGTCCGGCGCTTGCGAATCCCGGCGAACAGGTGGAGGTGGAAGGCGATCCGTGTTCGGAACAGGCCGCAGCGCAACAGGCGAACATCTTCGGCGTGTGCCAGCTGAGCTGTACGGGGAACTATCCGTTCGATGCGTCAACGGTCTTCGAGAAGAACCCCTGTGCGGCTGTCACGGGGAAGAAGAAATGTTGTCTCCAGCAAGGAAATCCTTCCTGTCAGTGGGCAGCCAAAAAGAAGGGCGGGGTGGCGGATACGTCGAAGGTGGGGTGCTTCGGAGCTTCAAAGATCTACACGGCAGAGATCAAGGGAACCGCAGGATCGTGCAGCACGGGCTCAACCGGCAATAAGTGCCGTAACACCCTCCCCAGCTGTACGGATTCTGTTTCCAAGCTCGGCCAGAGCGTTGATGCGGAGTGTACGTACAATTGGGATACCACCACATGGCATACGGGAACGTACCCGGACGCATTCAATGCGAAACAGATGCTAGATGCGGCGAAGATCACGTTTACCTGTCCCGCCGACACGTCGTGTTACGCGAAGGCAGTCGGCACGAGCCGTGATTATTTCTGCAACAAGTTGGGGCAGTTGAAGGGGGTGGAGGGCGCCGTGTGCGCGCGCAGCGTTCTTGTCGTGGCGAATCAGACGCCCACGGCAAACTATAACCCTTGCAAGACGCTTGCTGAACATGACCCGAAATACGCCGGGTTCGAGGAACTTATTGGAAGCGGATATGACCCATGCACGCAGAACGGTGATCTCGATTCAGGTGGAGGCGACGCCTGTTGCGCGCCGCCCGTAAAAGCGGGCAAACCGGGCGCGGGCGCATCGGCCACGAGCACGAAGCAGACGAAGCAGGCGCCGCCCGTGACCGTCACGAAGTTCGGGCTCATCAACCCGCTCGGCACGCGGAGCGTGCCGCAGATCCTGGGGCAGGTGGTGCAGTGGCTGGGTGGCATCGCCGGCAGTTTGTTCTTCGCCTTCCTCCTCTGGGGCGGCGTCCAGTGGATGACGGCGGGCGGCGACGCAACCAAAGTGAAAAACGCGCAGCAGCGGATCGTCGCATCCGTCACGGGCATCGTGATCGTGCTTCTCGCCTACCTCATCGTGTCGTCGCTCACCGGAGTGCTGACGTTTAAGTAGGGGCGGGGTTCGTAGGAACGAGTGGCCATATTGGATCTCCTGCCCGTAGACCGCGTAGCGGTGCCTACATAGAGCGTCATCCCAAGCGGAATCGCGTCTTGCGGGAGGACTTGAGGGAGTCGTTTGTCATGTTTCCATTCAGTGAAGGTTCTAAAATGCTGTGTCAAGCCCGCGGTTTATCGAAGGAATAACTGGATATTCACACCCCACGTGTCCGTACTACGAACATACGAACCTACAAACCTTCGGATGTCCTCCTCTTCCAGACACCCGGCTTGACCTTCCGCTCGACTCATATGGGAGAAGACGGTATCCTATATCCCATCTAACAACCGAAAGGAGGTGACGCATGACATGACGACTCGCACAAAAAAGCTCGCCAGCTTCGCAGCCTCGCTCGGCCTCGCGGCCAGCCTCGCGCTTCCTGCGGTGGTCTTCGCACAGGATAAGTTGAACGCCAACGATCTCGGCGTGGATGCCATCCAGAAAGACATCAGGCTCGGATCCGGCGACGTCCGCCAAACGGCGGCCCGTCTCATCAACGTTGCTCTCGGGTTCCTCGGTATCATCGCGGTCGTGATCGTGCTCATCGGTGGCTTTAAGTACATGGTGTCGGGCGGCAACGAAGAAAAGACATCCGAAGCGCGCCGACTCATCGTATCCGGCATCATCGGTTTGGCTATCAT
>DATMXG010000126.1:0-7667 GCA_035561755.1 Methylomirabilis sp. (SeqCode) | reverse complement strand
CATAATGGCTCTTCAATGAATTCAGAATGAGTAAAAGCTTGTTCGAGCAGATTTGCTCCATCGAAAATATATTCGCCGCTTGGGCAAAATTCAGCGACGGCAAACGCTCCAAAGCCGACGTGATGGCTTTTGAATTGCGCTTGGAAGACAATCTGTTCTCACTGCGCGACAGTCTTTTTTGCGGCGAATACCATCACGACCCCTATGAACCGTTTACCATTTTCGATCCTAAGCAACGTCGGATCCATAAGGCTACGGTGAAGGATAGGGTCGTGCATCAGGCCATCGTGAACGTCATCGAGCCGTTCTTTGAAAGCCGATTCATTCATGACAGTTATTCGTGCCGCGTAGGAAAAGGCACGCATGCCGCCGTCGAGCGGCTGAGGACTTTCCTGCACCAAGCGAGCCGCAACAATACACGAACCGTCTACGCTTTGAAATGCGACGTCAGGCGGTTTTTCGCTTCGGTCGATCATCTCACGCTCCTTTCCTTTCTGGAAAAACGCATTGTCGATATCCAAACCCTTGAGTTGCTTAAAAATATCGTAGGTAGTTTCTCGGTCTCCAAGGGCAAGGGCATTCCGCTCGGTAATTTGACCAGTCAGTTGTTCGCTAATATCTACCTTCACGAGTTGGATCGGTACGTAAAAATATCTCTTCGGGAAAAACATTACCTTCGCTATTGCGATGACTTCATCATTTTAAGCGAATCGAGAGAACGCCTTTCTGGCGTGACTCAAAACATCGAGCAATTTTTGAATATGAAGCTGTCGCTCCAGCTACATCCGAAAAAAGTTTTCATTCGTACTTGGGCGCAAGGGATAGATTTCTTGGGATATGTGTTATTTCCGTACGCTACAGTCGTACGAATCAACACGGCGGAAAGAATGTTAATGCGTGCCAACGAAGATAATATAAATTCATATCTTGGTGTTTGCAGTCACGCGGATGCGTTCGAACTGGAACAAATCGTACTCACGAAAAGCATCAGCCTAGGATTTGGGTAAGCTCTTTTCCAAAAACATCGACCGTATCCGCCAAGTGCAACGTAGCCAAACTTCCATCATATTCAACCCTTTGGATTCGCAACACTTGCCCGGATAGCAGTGAGGACGTTCCGCTCGGCACATTCAAAACCTTCACTGTATCTCCCGGCAGAATGTTCTCAATCGCGTAGTTCGCGTTCACCGTGATAAGTGTCTTGGTTTTCGGATCTTTCAATTTTGCGATCTCTCCATTCCCCCGCGCATCCGCACCTGCGAGATTTTGAATCCCTGAATCCGTGAGAGCGGAATCCCGATGGCCGTATGCCGCCTGACTTCCACCGTTCGAATAGATGTTATACGTTGGTCCCCCTCCCCATCCCAAACGGACAAGGTTCTTCACATTCAAGATCGACTTCCCTGCCTGTATCGAATCAACGTGTTTTCCTAAAGCGAGCGTATGCGTCGCCGTGACGTCGGGATACTGTTGCAAGTCGATCTGTCCACTCGCTCTCACGCGCCAATACCACGTCGCATCCAGAAAACCGAACGCCGCGTTTAAAGATTCAAGATGAGTCTTCTGCACGAAGTTTACCAAATCGCGATTAAACGCATGATCAGCGACTGATGTACCAGCTCCGCACTACCGTGACTCTCGCGTACGTTCGCATCGTTGCGGTCGTCACATGACGACAGCGCAGAAAATACCTTCAGACCATCATTGCGAACGTCGAACGCATTGGCAGCGGTCTCTAGCCGTGTGCCCCTGGTGTCCCCTTCCCGCGCGCGGCTCATCCTTGGGAGCGGCATGACGTCAAACGCGCAGATGGAATATTATTGAGATCAGGAAGTCGGGGGCGGAGCATCTGCTTCTGTCGAGTAATCTCGACGGCGACGCGCTCCACTGTCGCCATAATTCTATATGAGCATGCGCTCCATTTCCCGGCTTCCTGACGTCTCAACAATGGTCACCGGTCCCGTTGACAACCACGCACTGCCTGTTAGGCTGAACGTGGCACCTTATAGAAAGGGGGGTAGACGCGTGAAACGAGCGATCCATCCAGTACCGAGCCAGACAACGAACGAAATCGTCATCGTGAGCTTCATGTACCCGACGAACGGTTCACGAATCCGTTACCCGTGCGGACACGACGATCGGCACGCGCTCATCATCAAGGTCCCCGAGCGATTGTACGATGCGTGCCGCGCCAAGGGATGGCTCCAGAACGTAAACTCCTGGAACTGCGTCGTCGCATTCCACCATCCGAGTGCGGGCAAGTGCGAAGTGAAGGAAATCGGCTTCAAGAGCGAGTACTGCTCAGAATGCGTCATCGCGATACTGAACGCGGAACTCTCCGCGATCGATAGCTGCACGAAGGCAGCGTCTTCGCATGTGCGCGCCGCCAAGCGCCCTCCTTTCGTCTCCTGACAGACACCTCACACGACCCGCTCACAAGCGGGTCGTTCTGTATTGAAATACTGTTCGAATCGGTTGTCGGTTGTCTTGAGTTCGAACCCGACAACCGACAACCGATACCCTTCAACCCGAACGTAGTACGTTTTACGCCTGATTCAAGACGCATTTCTCAATAAATAAAAGCCCCCGCCAATAAGGTGTAACGGGGGCAAAGCCTGCATGTCCGATCACGATCGGACTGTTATTCTTGACTCTGTTCAGTTGTAGAAGTGGGAAGCTAGCTGGGGATCGGCGTCTCCTCCGCGTGACACGCGATCAGCCGAGCGGAGGACGCGAGCGGGAGCGGGAGGTGCTTCGTCCGCACGAGGATGTCGTCCGCGAGCATGGTCAGCTTGACGACCGTGTTTCGGAGACGTGTGTCGGACGCGATCCCGCTCGCCAGGAGCGCGAACTCTTCCGGCAGGTAGCTCCGATTTCCGCTCATCCGGGAGAACTCCTTCTGCAGGTCCTGGTTCTGCCTGTTCGACACGGCGCCCGACCGTGCCGCGCTCCGGATGATCTCCGCGACGTTGCGAAGCGGCTCGATGAGCCTGCGGTCGCCCGATGCGATGACCTTGTTCACGTATCCCTCGATCTCCGTGGAGTGTCTGCTGTATCCGTTCCGCATGTTCCCTCTTCTATTTCAATGTGCGCAGTTGCTGTCACACCGCCATGAACAAAGACGGCTGCGGGATATTACAGGAATTGAAAGATGCGGTCAAGAGAAGCGTCAAGAGGCCTGGTGCCCAGTTTCATTGTGAGGTTTCAGACCGATTTCGAAGCAAATTTCTTGAAGGAACGTCGATGAAGCACGCATCACGAGACTATTGACGCGAGATCATAGGGTCACTCGAAACATCATCATGCGTGAGAGGCGATTGATACGACAACCGCGGCACTCACGCTGCCGCGACGCTGTGACGAAAGTCTCATCCTACGATAATAGTACGTAGTGTTGTTCGAGAAACGCCGGTGACATTACGATGATAGGAGTGGCTGCGCGGTGGTATTCGGAACCGTAGACAGAGTTTGATGGCTTCTTCAAATAGAACCGGACGGAGGGATCGCAATATGATCAAAGTCCCCTACTCCCCCTCTCCGTACGACACCGGCGGCTTGGGCGAAACGAGGTTCACGTCTATAAACGCTTTCAGGCTCGATAGGAGGTCGCGCAGCCAAAATGAAACCACGAGGTCGTAGCTCCTGCGGTCCGCTGCATACCCGATCGTATCGATGCCCAGACGGTTGCATAGGTACAGGGCCCGGCCCAGGTGGAACCGCTGCGTCACCACGACCGCGTCCGTGACGCCAAACACATCGTGCGCGCGTTTGCACGACTCGTACGTGCGGTACCCGTGGCCGTCGGTTCGGATGGCCTTGTCCGGGACGCCCGCTTCGCGGGCCACGCGCACCATCGTCTTGATTTCGTTGATATGGAACTGCCCGTCGTCACCGGTCATGAGCAGACTGTCTACGATCCCCGCCTTATAGAGGTCTACTCCGCTCAAGATCCGGTCTTCCAGCGCGGCAGACGGCGTACCATCCTGTTTCACCGAAGCGCCGAGAACGATCGCCACGGGCTGGTGTGGTACGTCGTGTTGTGATGTCCGGATTCGGTCGGCGTACAGGAACTGGACTGCAAAGAGTGCGGCGATCGTCGCGACGGCTATCAAGACAAGGCCTACGATAACAGCCGTCCGCAACCACCCTCTTCTGTCGGGTCGTCGTACGTTCTCTTGCTCAATCGGTGTCGTCTCAGTCTCCATGATTCGTGAATGCGTCTCCGGTGTTCGACGCTACCCGTCGTCCCGGTCCGGTTTGGCGATTAAGAGCGGTTCTATCTGGTTCGATTCCCCCGCGATGCGCAGCACATCCTTGTCGATCTTCTGGAATTCTTTATAGCCGAGATTGTACTGTCGCACCACCGTGTCGAGTGCGTTCCCCATGCTCTGCAAGTGTTTGTCGTACACCGAGAGGTGGCGGTTCAGGTCTCCCACGCGCTTGATGACGTCTTTCACCCCTTCTTCGATCTGGAGGGCTTTTAAGGCGTGTAGAATGGTCTGCAGATACGCGTAGAAGGACGACGGGGAAACAATGACCACGTGTTTCTTGAATGCGTACTCGATCAGATCCTGCGCGCGGATCGTCACAGCGCCCGTTCCCACCATGAGCGAATGGAACACGCCTTCGGCCGGGATAAACATGATGGCGAAGTCCACGGTTCCTTCTGCCGGAATGATGTAGCGCGCGGTTTCGTCGATCCGGTCCTTCAGGTCGAGCTTGAATTCCTTCTCGAGCGCGTCTCGGCGCGTCGGGTCTTTCTCCTCTGCGAGACGGTTCCAGTTGTCGAGTGAAAACTTCGCATCCACGGGGATCAGCATGTCGCGGACGAAGATGACGGCATCTACGATCTTATCCGCTCCGCGATCGTCCTTCTCCAGGAAACGATACTGCATCTTGAAATGGTTCGACCCCGGCAGCGTGTTCTCGAGGATGGTTTGGAGGAAATATTCCCCAAGGATCCCACGCTGTTTCGGGTTTTTCAGGATGTCCTCCAAACTTTTCAATTGCGTTGCGAAACTAACGACCTGCCGATTCGTCTCGTCGAGCTTCGCCAGGCGCTCCGTCACGTCCTTAATGATGTCTGCAGACGCTTTGTACTGGTTTACCACCGTGCGGTTCGTCTCACTCATCCGCTCTTCAAGTGCCTTCGACATCTGCGACACCTGGTTCTGCAGGAGCATCATGGCCTGCGGGTCCGCGGACGACACTCCCCCGCTTCCCTTCAACTTCACGCCGAACCAGATGAGTACGGCCAATGTGGCCACGCCGAGGGCCAGAAGCGCGATCAGGACGGGTTCCATAACGAGGAGAAGGGTGACACGGGGAGTGTGTGCTTTCAATGGGGACGAGGACAGGTGCACAGGCGTTGTGTCACTTGTGAGCTTGTGCAGCTTGTCCACCTGTATGCCTGTCCCGGCCCCACCCCCTTGACATGTGGACAAATCTCCCTTCACATCCGTATTCCAGCGAGCTATCTTCATCGCCAACCTCGAACAGAATCAAATTTCACTGAAAACCAATATGATGATGCGTAACGCTTTCGAATTTCGCAACCCGGCCGAAGAAGATCCGGATGCCGACCAGCTCGCCATGCTCCAGTCGGCGGACGACGTTAAAGATGATGAGAAGGAAGAGGAAGACGTTCTCGTTGGTGCGGAAGCGGGCGGAACCACGGAAGAAGAAAATGTTGACGACGGTACGGCGGATCCTTCCGATGATTTGGACAAGGACGGCTTGGAGGAGCTTGAAGAAATGGAAAAACTGTTGCGGGCGGAAGAAAATCCGATCCTCGATTTTGCGACTGCGGAAGAAGAGTAGCGGGTACGAATGCTACAAGCGCATTTGTGCCCCAGTTTACCCGAGGTAGCGCACGAACGACCATACGGTCCCCGCGGCAAGCGCGAACCATGCGATACCGAAGGCGGCCCACACGCGCCGCCATTTGAATGTATAGGCCATGGCAGCCCCGAAACCGAAGAGGGGCAGCGCAAACGCAATGGCCTGGTCGTTCCGGTCCGCGGCCGTCAAATCCCTGTTTCCGCCAAGATGTGCCAGAGCTGCCAGCCGAAGGACAAAAGGAAAGGCTGCGAGCGGCAGAAGGACCGGAAGCGGGATCGCGCCGAGCACGTTCGTGAGGAATAAGGTACCGATCGTCACAAATCGGTCGGCGACGTCCCGCGCCGTGAATGCGCGGATCATTTGTTCGAGCGCGAACGGGAGCGTGGCCATGAAGGCGAGCGCCGGCGTGAAAAGCACCCAGAACGCCCAGCGCTTCCATACGTACCAGTACCACATGGCCGATACGGGATTGATCACAATGACTGCCGTCCAGAGTCCTCTCCTCCCCCACTCCACATGGGGAGTGAGGATCGCGTGGATCACACTCCATCCCCACAGCAAGGTGAAAATGACTCCGTAGAGAACGATGGCGAGAAAGAGAAGGGTGAGCATGAAGGATTAATGACGAAAATCGAATGACGAATGTCGAAACGGTCCGACATCCGACATTTCGTCATTCGTCATTAGGTTGTATGGGCATTGGGAGTGAACGAGGTCCGACGGTTCTATTCAAAATCGGATCTGTATATCCAGTTTCTTGATTCCCATAGCCTGGAGTTCGTCGTTGTAGGGCAGCTTCGGATCCCACTTCTCGAGGCAGAACAGCGTTTTTCCGAGTGCGAACGCCATGCCGAGCTGGAGGAAGGTGTTTGGTCCGATGTAGCCCTTGTACCCCGCACGCCCCTCGTCGTTTACCGCGAGGATGTTTCCGCACCCCTTGATCGCCTCGAACATGCCGCGCATGAATTCGGCTTTGTCTTTCTGCCGATCCGCGAACGTTCCTTCCGATACGTCCATGGGTGTGGTGACCGTATGGCCGCCTTCCCGTAGGCTGTTTGCCAACTGCAGAATGCGGTCGTAATTTCGCATAGAACCGATGAGGCAGACGTTCATATATCTGTAACGTATGGTAGAACAAGAAACGAGAGGCCACAACGGAAACGGGCAAGATGCACCATGCCTCTTTGTTCGAACCGGTGCATTTTGATGACCCACCTATCGAGACTCCTAACGTAAACCTCCGGCACGTTTCTTCGCCGGAGGCTTGGCGCTGTTGAGCCATTCTTTACGAACATCCACTCGTCCCACCGCAATTCAGGCACTTATAGCAGGCCGCGTTCCGAATCATCATAGAGCCACATGCGTCGCACGCCGGGGCATCGGACTGGTTGTCGATCGTGGCGGTGAGGGCAGAGAGACCAGACGGAGCAGAGGGTTCCAGAAGGCTCTGTTGCGGGTTTGCTGCCATGAATTCCTTTGCGGCCAGCGTTTCCACGGCGTGGAGTACGGGTTCCGCGATGCTGGTGGCGCCCCCTTCGATCACATTGATGCCGAGCGCGGTTCGGTCCTCCGCGGACAGGAATTTTAAGCCGAGCCAGCGGAAGATGTAGTCTACGATGCTCTTCGCCATGCGAATGTTCGGGTTCGTAGTGAATCCGGACGGTTCAAAGCGCACGTGCGCGAATTTGTTGACGAGCGTTTTGAGCGGCACGCCGTACTGGAGGCCCACGGATACGGCCGTGGCGAAGGAGTCGAGGAGGCCCGAAAGTGTGCTCCCCTCTTTATTCATGGTGATGAATACTTCGCCGGGGGTTCCGTCTTCATAC
>DATMXG010000125.1:0-24317 GCA_035561755.1 Methylomirabilis sp. (SeqCode) | reverse complement strand
GTCACCATGTCCTCCACATGTCCGGGCGTGGTGAGCGGCAGCCGCATGAGCACGCGCGGCTTCGGCGTTCCGGAATTGTCGCGCGGGTTGGACGTGGGGGCGGCCGTCCTGGGCTTGGTCACGATCATGGGAGCCGGCTTTTCGTCCGGAATCTCCATGTCCCGGCCGGTCGTGACCTCAGGCTCGTCGTCGCCCGCAGTCATCTGGTTGGCACACGCGAAGGCGGCGAGCAGGGCTGCGGACGCGAGCGAAGCAGGCGTGGTGCGAACGGGCGTCGTCTTCGGCTTGTCCGCCATCGGCCTGGGCCGGTCGGACGGGCTCGGAGCCTGCGGCTTTGCCTTGGCCGCGATCTTGGCGTCGATCGCGGCCCAGAAGGCCGCGACGTCCAGGTTCTTCACCTGGGCGAGCCGCGCCTCGCGGTCCACGCTGGTGAGATCACCGGACTTGCCGATGACCTCGGCCGAGAGCCAGTTCCTCGTGTATGCGAGCGCCTCCTCGCGCGACTTTCCGCGGTCGAGGTTGCGCAGGACGGTCTGGATGAGCAGGCCGTCCACGCGTTCGGACGTGGGCAGTGGGTGCTTCAGCGCTGTCGCCTGCGTCACCTCTGCCTGGGGCGTGGTCGTCGGCTTCCGCGTCCGGCTGGGCCGGAATGAGGCCACGGTCTTGCCGCCAGCGGTCGTTCCGACCGAACTGGTGAGCGGCATGGCCGCAGCGGCCTGCCGTAGGGCAGAGCGGGCATCGGCACGTGAAGAGTCACTGCTGCTGGTCGAGACGGTGCTGGGAGCTTCCATTTTTTCACCTATGAGGTTGACGATGTACGGTGTCTGCTCGGCGCATTCCGAGTAGGACTAAACAATATAGCATAAATATCAGGTCTTGTCAAGAGCACTTAACATGCAATTATTGTCATACGATTGCCTTAAAAAAGGCTATATTTCGATCGGGCGAGTCGCCGGTTTTCTTGTCCTTAGCGGTCCCCTTGACGGGTCTGCAAAAAATCATTAACCTTTCGGCACGACCGGGACATTTCAACTGGCCCGGCTCCGACCGATTCCGCCTGTGCGGACGGCCAAAACAGACGAAAACCGCCACGCCACAAGCGTGGATTCAATGACCTAAAATGAGAGCGTGCGTCTTGACCCGAATCAGGGCGAGGCAACGCCTCACCCCTACCTTGGACAACCGAAGAGTGATCGCCAAAGAAACCATGTCCTTGTTCCCTCGACGCTTCGGCGGAGGGGGACAGATCGATTGACCTCATGTTTCCGCCAGGAGCATGAGGTATTACTGAGAGTTTGATCCTGGCTCAGGACGAACGTTGGCGGCGTGTCTAAGGCATGCAAGTCGAGCGGATCATTGGTCGTAGCAATACGGTCGATGGTCAGCGGCAAACGGGTGCGTAACACATTGGTAATCTGCCTCCCAGTCGGGCACAACTCGCCGAAAGGTGAGCTAATTCCACGATGGACATGAGGGGACGCAAGTCATTCTCATGTAAAGTCGCAAGACGCTGGGAGAGGAACCTATGGCCTATCAGCTTGTTGGCGGGGTAACGGCCCACCAAGGCTATGACGGGTATGGGGTGTGAGAGCATGACCCCACTCACTGGGACTGAGACACTGCCCAGACACCTACGGGTGGCTGCAGTCGAGAATATTCCCCAATGGCCGAAAGGCTGAGGGAGCGACGCCGCGTGCGGGACGAAGGGCTTCGGCTCGTAAACCGCTTTTCCCAGGGAAGAACACTGACGGTACCTGGGGAATAAGAGGTTGCTAACTCTGTGCCAGCAGCAGCGGTAATACAGAGACCTCGAACGTTGTCCGGATTCATTGGGCGTAAAGGGTCCGCAGGCGGCCTCACACGTCGATGGTAAAAACTCGGGGCTCAACCCCGAGACCGCCGTCGATACGGTGAGGCTCGAGCATGGGAGAGGTGAGCGGAATTGCCGGTGTAGTAGTAAAATGCGTTCATATCGGCAAGAACACCAAATGCGAAGGCAGCTCACTGGAACATTGCTGACGCTCAGGGACGAAAGCGTGGGGAGCGAAAGGGATTAGATACCCCTGTAGTCCACGCCCTAAACGATGGATGCTAGATATCGGGAGTATCGACCCTCCCGGTGTCGGTTAAACAAGCTAACGCATTAAGCATCCCGCCTGGGGAGTACGGTCGCAAGACTAAAACTCAAAGGAATAGACGGGGACCCGCACAAGCGGAGGAGCATGTGGTTTAATTCGTCGGTAAGCGAGGAACCTTACCTGGGCTTGAAAGACAGCTGCAAGCCGCCAGAAACGGTGGCCGCCTTCGAGGGTGCTGTCTAGGTGCTGCATGGTTGCCGTCAGCTCGTGTCGTGAGATGTACCGTTAAGTCGGATAACGAGCGCAACCCCTGTTCCGTGTTGCATATCACGGGAGACCGCCTCGGATAACGGGGAGGAAGGCGGGGATGACGTCAAATCAGCATGGCTCTTACGTCCAGGGCTACACACGTGCTACAATGGCATCGACAATGGGTCGCCAAGCCGCAAGGCGGAGCTAATCCCACCAAACGATGCCCCAGTTCGGATTGAGGGCTGCAATTCGCCCTCATGAAGCCGGATTCGCTAGTAAATGCGTATCAGCAACGGCGCATTGAATACGTTCTCGGGTCTTGTACTCACCGCCCGTCACGTCAAGAGAGTCGGAAATACCCGAAGGCCCCGTTCAGGGGACGAAGGTAGAGCCGATGATAGGGACGAAGTCGTAACAAGGCATCCGTAGCGGAAGCTGTGGATGGATCACCTCCTTTCTAGGGAGAACCCTCGACCATGTGTCGAGATCAACCGAAGGTCGATTCCCGCCGTTGGCGGGATTCATCTACCGTCCCGCAGAAATGCGGGACGAGGGCATAGTTTCCCGGCGATCACTCTTCGGCAGTTCAACAAGACCAAGCTAATTGTGACCCTGAGCCGCTGGCGAGGGGTCAAGCAACACCCCCGATATCCATCGGGGGTGTTGTTTCTATGATCAGGGATCGGTTGTTCCGCCATCAGCGGGACAACCGATCCCCGTGCAGCCCATCCGTTGTCGTCGAACCTTCCCCGATTGTGTTGATCCGTTTATGATATTGGCATGCCAGAATCACATGCTTTTGAACCCACGGTGGTTCAGGTTCCTAAATCACGACCGAAGAGTGATCAAACGCAAGAGTCGGATTCGGGACAGCGGGAGATCAAGATCCCGACGGGAGTGAGCGTGGATCTCGCGCGGGCGATCGGTGGACTCACGCCGGAACGGTATGCACCCCAGCTCATGGCCAGGGGAGGGGAGCACCTCGTGTTCGAATTCGACGATCCGAAACATCGAAACGTGGTCTACAAGGTGAACTTCCATCAGACATTGCCGTTTTTGCGGAAAGGTCTCGTTTATGTGGAGGAACGTGCGGCAGCGGAACACGCGCTCCAGGAACAGATCGAGCACCGGAAGGACCAGGTAACGATCCTGCGCGATTATTTCGGTCACGGAGCCGTGCCGGTTCAGCGTCTCCTCGTGCGCGACATCCCCGTGTCGTGGGAGGTCGTCCGTCAGCTCAATCCGTACGCTTTGCCGGACAGCAGCGAGGACGTCCCGAAGACGATCCCGGCGTGGGTATCCATCCAGCGGAGGCTCGCGATCGATCCGGAACGATCCGTGATGCTACGTGGGTACTACCCGGAATCGCCCAATCACCTGCTGAAGTCGAGCGATCCGGATGCCGGAGCGGTCTACGACGACTCGCATGATCTATTGGTTGGTCGTATAGATGAAGCCGTGCCGTCCGAAGAGCAGATCGAAATGGCTATCGACATGTTCCCCGAACTTGAGAGCGTACGGAAGCGACTCACCGATCCGGAGTTTCGTGCTTGCGTCCGCGAAACGGCAAAACGCCTCGTGGATTTCACGAACGAGACCGGAATTCCGCTCGACGTGGTAGGAAGGAACAACGTTTTTCTGTTCAAGGGGGAGCACGGATGGGAAGTGAAGATGCCGGATGCCCTTTCGCCCGACTTGGATGCACAGACGAGCGATCTCACCCGGCTCGCGGACATGCTGAAACGCGGTGAAACACTTTCAAACGCTGATCTGTATAGCGCGCTGAATTGTCTGAATACCGTCCGGTTCGTGAACGCGCTCGCTATCGTGGCGGGAATCCATGGTCGTGTGGTTATTCCTGGCCTGAAAGATGTGCCGGGTTCGTCGTGGCGCGAGATGTTCCGTAAAGCGAAGGTGCTGTAATTGATAAGCGGCCTTTGGCTGCATGCTGCACGGGTGACTGGCGTCGGGTGTCGGAACCCGAATACCGACCATGGGTACCCGCGCAGCTTACATGTAGACTGCAGACCAGACTGGACGAGGGTTGACCCCGCATCAGTTCGTGACAACGCATCTGGTGCCGCAAACAATTTAAACAACTGCAGGCACCGAATAGCCTATCGGTTTGATGACACGAACTGATGCGGGGTTGACGAGAACCTCGAAATTTGTTACATTCGTCCGTCGCTCGCACGTTTATTACAACAAAACCCTCAACCGCCTGCAGGTGAACATGAACCGGAACAAGACCATCCTGATCGTGGACGACCACGCGATCCTGGCGAGAGCCTACGTTCGGCGGATCAACGCCATGAAGTTCATCGAGGGCTGTTCGGTCCTCCTCACGGAGGATCCGAAAGAAGCGCTCGTCATCGCGCTCGCGCAGCCGCACAAGTTGTTCTTTCTCCTCACAGACACGGACATGCCGAGGATGACCGGCGCCGAGCTCATTCGTGACCTGCGTCTCCATCTTGGCGGCCAACTCAAGCGCGCGGTGCTCATGAGCGGCGACCCCGGCAATCGGATCCTCGCGGCAAAGGTCCAGGCGGACATGTTCCTCGGTAAGCCGCCGGAAGAGGCGGACTGGGAGGCGTTCGTCCACTTGCTCGAGGAATTCGCATCGGCGTAATTCCTCCTCATGAACGGCCCTCCCTCGCTTCGCTCGGGATGACAACCATGCCGCAATCTCGTTCACATCGAATGCGGCCTTGTCATCCCGAGACGAAGATGAGGGGCGGGCCGTTTTTCGTTTTTATTGCGATGCTTAGGCCGTTCGTTCCGTGAGAACGGTTTCGATGATCGGCTCGCGGCACACGTACACTGCGGCCGGCGGGATGTTGAGCGGGGAGAAGGTGACCTGCACAGTCCGGAAATTTCGTTCGAGTTCGGCTTTGGACGTGAGTGAATACTGGATGGCCACGAATACGCCGTTCGGCGATAACTTCCTTTTGATGAGATCAAACATTCGTTCGCGTTTGGCCGCATCCATGACCGTGAACGGTACGCCGGAAACAATTGCGTTGAACGGTCGGCTTTCACGAAGTACATCCTCCGCGTCGGCAACGACCAAATTCACGTTCGGAAAATTTTTGCGGAACTCGTTAGCGAGCTCCGTGTCGATTTCAACGGACGTGAGGTGTGTGGGATCCGTGAGCCGTTCGAGAATTCCCTGTGTGATAGATCCCGTTCCCGCGCCCATCTCAAGCACGCGGCCGTTCGGGTCGATCGGTTTGGCCATCACGCGAGCCGTTGTGTGGCTCGTGGGGAGCACAGCACCCACCGCCACGGGAGACGCGAGAAAACGCTTGAAGAACACGAGGGGATTATGGATGGCCATACCTGCGAATCGGCACTACGTTAGTATGAATGAACGGGAATGCCAACCCTTCATTCGCGTCCGCGACGATTGAATGCTTTCAATTCGCGACAACGCATCGGGTGCTGCGGTTAAGCCGCACGATTGTAGATGCCCCGCGGCCTATTTGAACGATGACACGAATTGGTGTGGGTTGACGAGTTGTTCGGTCATCGCTACCATCCGGTGCGCCCTACGCAAGGACGCTTAGCTCAGTTGGTTAGAGCGTCTCGTTTACACCGAGAAGGTCGTAGGTTCGAGCCCTACAGCGTCCACCATCAAAAAACAGTCCGCAATGGCGGACTGTTTTTTGATGGTGCACGCACCTGGATTCGAACCAGGGACCTTCACAATGTCAATGTGACGCTCTAACCAACTGAGCTATGCGTGCATGCCGCGGCGAGTATAGCAGCTCTTTCCGGCGTGTCTAGGGATTGACAGGCTCCCCGCGTTGGTGTTCAGCTGGGATTGTACCTTGATCCCGCGTCGAAAAACGGGGCGAGATCGCCATGGACATCAACAAGCCCACCTAGGATTCTGCGCATGTCGCGCAGGGCTGAAAGGAACGGAGTCGTGTTTCAGATAGCTCATCCTCGAGTCATCGCGGCGCTCATCGCCGCGGTCCCTTTCATCGCGTTCGGCATGAGCACCGCGTATGCGTCCACACCGGATGCGTCAGCCCCGGCGGAAATCTTCGTCACGATCTCGTACGTGCTGGGTACGCTCACGGCGATCGTCTACAAGATGAGCGTGGGGAGTGCCAAGCACATCGTGGGCAAGACGTTTCGCCTTCGGGCGCTGCTCTGGCCGATCCTCTGGAGCGCCATCATCAGCTTCCCGCTCGTGTTCATGATCATGCCGAAGTTCGGGAGGCCTACGGGCTTCTTCTGGACGGACGCGATTTACGCCTACCTCACCACCTACGCGGTGATCGACATGGCGTCGGACTTCTTCGTCCTCTCCGACATCATCCGAGCGAAGTTCCAGGAAGCGGTTGCCAAGGACGCTCGTGAGAGCCATCCCGACGACGCTCCGTCTTCCCAGCCTCCATCCAGCACTCCGTAACCGGGGTGCTGATTTCTTATTTTCAGGTCCGTGCGATATCGTACCGCCATGCACGTAATCCTCATCCACGGCTGGAAAGGCTGGCCGGACAACGGTTGGTTCCCGTGGCTTCGGAAGGAGCTCGAGGCTCGTGGTTTCACGACCGAAGCGCTCGCTCTGCCGAACCCGGTCCTTCCACGGAAGGTCGTGTGGGCCACCTTGGTTCGGGATGCGATCAAGAGTCCCGAGACCGTGCTCATTGGCCACTCGCTCGGGTGCCTTGCCATCCTGTTCGCGTTGCAGGAGTATGATGGGCCGCCGATCAGGCACGTGGTATGCGCATCCGGTTTCGGTCGTGACTTTAACGTCCCCGGACTCTACACATGGTTCGATGCACCGGTCGATTTTGCGGGCGTGAAAATGAAAGCGAGGCACTGGTCTGTCCTACATGCGCGGAATGATCGTCTCGTTCCATACAGGGAAGGCGAATGGCTCGCCGCCGAGCTCGGCGTTCCGGTCACGGTGATCGATGGCAAGGGTCACCTGACGCATGAAGAGAAAGTTTTTGAATTGCCCGAGGCGCTGGAGGCCGTCATCAGCAGTTCGTAGAGTCGCAGTTCTGTTGTTGGAGCGATTTCGTAAAGACTCGTTCTTCAATACGATGAACGTATGCAGAAAACAACCCTCTGTTATCCCATCCGCAACGGCTCCGTCCTCCTCGCCATGAAGAAGCGCGGTTTCGGGGTGGGGAAGTGGAACGGGCCCGGAGGAAAAGTGAAAGACGGTGAGTCCCTCGAAGACGCTTGCCGCCGCGAGGTTTTTGAAGAAACGGGACTTACGGTCGGCGCGCTCGAGGACCGCGGGGTCGTTACGTTTCGGTTCCCCGACAAGCCTGAATGGGACAATGAGTGCCGGATATTCGTCACCGTGGATTTCACCGGTGAACCCGCCGAGACCGAAGAGATGCGGCCTGCCTGGTATCCGCTCGACCAGGTCCCGTATGACCTCATGTGGGAGGACGACCCTCACTGGTTGCCCGAAGTGTTGAACGGTGGGTCCGTTGACGCTTCATTCACGTTCGATGCGGAAGGCCATATCATCGACGCAAGTTCGCCTGACAGGTAAACTTTGACTCATTATGCCACTCAAAGTTCTCGCGCTCGGGACAGGCAACTGTTCGAACGGGTACGCGCCAAACACGGACCGTAAACCGCCCGGTTTTCTGGTGGACGCAGACGGCGTTCTCGTCCTCTTGGATTGCAGCGAAGGTATCCGCTATCGCCTCCAGGAGGCGGGGTATGAGTATGGTCTTGTTCAGCACGTCGCGGTTACGCACGGTCATCCGGACCACGCGTGTCTGCCGCAGTTCCTCCAGGCAAAGAGCTGCCGTCGCTTATGGGGACAAGACCAACCGGAGTTTGGCGTCTGTACCGTGTATATGCCCTCGAAACTCGTGAAAGGGTTCCAGGCGGTCTGGGACTGGCACCAACCGGAGAACGACGGCAAGTACTGGCCGGAGTTCACGCCGCGGTTCATTGCTATGGGACAGGGGAGTGCGGTCGGTATCGCACCCGAAATCACGTTGAAATCTTTCCCTGTGTATCACGGGTTTGGCAAGCATCCGGCCGTGGCCTATCGGCTTGAGACGCCGCGTGGTGTCATCGCGTACTCCGGGGATTCCGCAATCTGCGATGGGCTGATCGAGGCGGCTCGGAATGCGGATCTGTTCATCTGTGAGCAGTCGTTTCGCATCGGGTACAAGGACACGGTACGGTATGGCCACCTCACGCCGCGCGAAGTTGGAGAAGTCTGCAAGCGTGCTGGCGTGGAAAAAGTCAGGCTGACTCACTACGTGGGGCTCGACAAGGCGTCGGACGTCCTTGCGGAAATCAAGAAAGGCGGTTTCAAGGGAGATGTGAAGCACGCGAAAGACGGGGACGTGTGGGAGGTCAAGTGAACACGTTCTCACTTGCTCACTTGCTCACCTGTTCCAGGTGGTATCATGTCGTCATGGGAAAATTCGTCCTCATCGCTCTCCTCTCAATACAGGTGGTCGCGTTGTCTGCATTGCCGGTCGCCGCTCAGAAGGCGCCGTCGGATACGGGTGCACTCGGTGAACGGTTGAAAGAAAAAATATCAGCGGCCGCCTCTCCGGGAGAGAACGTCTCTGTTGAGGTTCGCGGGGATGAACCGCCAATCGGAGCCGCAGAACGCGACACGGAAGCCGCATCCGGGTCCGTGGCGTCCGAACCCGAGCCGACGCTCCACGAGCAGGACCTCACGAGCGGGTTCATCGCCGCCGGGGGAGCGCTGCTCTCCACGGTTCTCATTCTGCTCCTTGTCGCGCTTGTGGCAAACTCCACCCATCACAAAGGGGAGGAGTGATACCGGCTCGCGATGCCGCACGCGGCTGCATCACGCGCGGATCAGAACGTGGCAGCGGAGGAGTCTGCGTTGGTTTAGATAACCGTAATGGGCTATACTCTACACATATGAGTCCAATCCTGCGCATCATTATTGGTCTGGGCATTACGGGCGTCGGCGCCTTCTTCGTGATACGAACCCGCGTCATTCTTGGGTTCTTCGGCCCGTTCGAATGGGCCGAGCGAAAACTGGGCGGCGGCGGGAGCAACCTGTTCTACAAGCTTCTCGGCATCGTCGTCTGCATCATCGGCATTATCGTGACGACGAATCTGTGGAACGCCTTCCTGGAGGCCACGCTTGGCGGCATCGTCCCTAAATCCGAAGTATGATCCTTCGCTCCGGCACGGAGCTCATCAATCCGTTCAACGTTCTTGAGCGTGTGGGGATCCGCGAACGCATGCGCGTGGCGGATTTGGGGTGCGGAGCGCTCGGGCATTTTGTGTTTCCGGCGGCGCAGCTCGTAGGTCCGAAAGGTACAGTGTACGCGGTAGACATCCAGCGCGAAGTACTGGACCTCGTGGGCCGGCGCGCCAAAGAGGAACGTCTCCAGAACGTCATGCCTGTGTGGTCGGATATCGACGTGTACCGCGCGGCGCATATCCCGGATGGCGAATTGGACATGACGCTTCTCGTGAACAACCTGTTTCTGTCGCAGAACCGGCCGAGTCTCGTGAAGGAGATGGCCCGGCTCACGAAGAAAGGAGGAAAGGTTGCGATTATCGAATGGAAGACGATCGCGACTCCCATCGGCCCGCCGTCGGACCAGCGCATTCCGAAGGAAGATGCGACGAAACTCATGGGCATTCCGGAGTTTTCGTTTCTCGAAGAATTCGATGCGGGCGGTTCACACTACGGACTGTTGTTCCAACGAACGGATGCGACGCATGTTCCGCCGCCGCAATAACGAAATTCGAATGACGAATGACGAAACGCCATTTTTTTCAAACCTCGCAGAACAGTGTTTCTCCATTCGCCATTCGAATTTCGTTATTGAACGGATTTCATCATTTGGTTGACACATCTCGCGCTCCCGCGTAATTTTTCACTTCCAGCCCTATGCCTCCCCTCCTCACCCTCCCGTACTGGTTCACGGCCAATCCAGCTCCGTTTCAACCATGGGCCGATCGATTCCTGCTCGTCGCCTTCGGCGCGTTCGTGCTCTTCGGCGTGATCGCGTGGATCGTGGAAATGAAAAGCCGGTTCGGGAAACCCATGAAGCGCGCGCTCGAGAAGGCCGCCTCGCTCCTGGCCTGGAGCGGAGTCGTTGGACTGCTGCTCTGGGCGTTCTCCTACGAGCGGATCCCCGTGCTCAGCATGCGGTTCTTCTACCTCCTGTGGCTCGGCTGGGTGCTGTGGGGGCTCTGGCGCATCTACCGTTACGTGTGGGTGGAGATCCCGGCGCTCGAGCAGCGGAGTCGCGAACGCGCTGAACGTGAGAAATGGCTTCCTCGAAGAAAATAGGGGATCCGCTATCTGTTCCCGGCGCCGATGCGTCACCGCGTGCCTCCGGGCATGGTGACCGTCGTCGTGCGCTGGGAACCCGCGGCGAAGACCTCGCTGCGGCGTTTTTTATCCGCCGCGGATTCACCGTCCTCGTTCGCAACTGGCGGTGCAGGGAAGGGGAGCTGGATCTCGTCGTCTGCAAGGGGGACGATGTCCGTGCGATTGAAGTGAAGACCCGCATGTCGCTCGGTGCCGGTTCTCCGGAAGAGGCGGTGACGGAAGAGAAGCTCGAACGGCTCGATGCGGCGCTGACGGCGTTTCTCGAAGAACATCCGGACCTGCCCCGGGACATTCATGTGGACGTCCTGTCCATCGTAATCGGGTCGAACGGCGTGCCCGTGTTCCACCATCTGCCGGACATCGGGTGAGCTGAAGCATCGCTTGACGCGCATGGGTGGTGTGGGTGAAATATGTGCGGTGGCGCGCCTGGAGCAATCTCCCGGCTGGAAGGCCCGCCGCCGCCTCCACTTATTCGCCCGTCGCCCGTTTCGTTGACCGGTTACGAGTGACGTGTTACAAGCCTTCTTGGCGGCACACCCTGTTGATCAGGGACGTCTACCCCCTCCGTTCCACCTTCCGGGGTGTGCCGCCGTTTCTCTCACCCTCGCATGAATTGCGGGGGTGTCTTTATTAAACGATCAGCATCGCATCCCCGAACGAGTAGAAACGGTACCCTTCGCGGATTGCATCTTCATAAGCGCGCAGGGCGATGCGCCTTCCCTCGTCCGAATCCGGACGGGACGCGCCCACGAAGGAAGAGACGAGTACGAGAAGGGAGGATTTTGGCAGGTGAAAATTTGTGATAAGCCCGTCCACCGCTTTAAATCGATATCCGGGTGTGATGAAGATGTCCGTCAAGCCGTGCTCTACGTCCGATTCGAGCGCGCGGACGGTCGTGGTTCCGACGGCGATGACGCGTCCGCCGGATTGTTTCGTCGCGACGATTGCGTTCCTCGTCTCCTTTGGCATATCGATCCATTCTTCGTGCATCACGTGTTCTTCGAGCGTTTCCGTTTTGATCGGACGGAAGGTGCCGAGACCCACGTGCAACGTTACGGTTGCGAAGCGTATCCCCGCGTCTTTCAGTGACTGGATCAGTTCGGGCGTGAAATGGAATCCGGCCGTCGGCGCGGCCACGGACCCGGTCGTTCTTGCGTAGACGGTTTGGTAGTCGTCCGCAGACGGCTTCGCCCTCTCGACATAGGGAGGAGTCGGAATTTCGCCGGCCTTGTCCGTCCACGCGAAGATATCGTTCGCAGATGCGTGGAAATCTATGGCAATCGTGCCGTCATCAAGCTTCGCGATGACGTTGCACGATATGCCGTCGGCGAAGGCGATGATGGAACCGACGGAGATGATTCTTCCCGGTTTCGCGAGCGCGAGCCATCGTGACCCTTCGGGGCGGAGGAGGAATATCTCAACATCCTGGTCCGGACGACGTCTCGTGGACGCAACGACCGGATCATCCCGACGAAAACGGCCGCGCAGTCTCGCCTTGAAAACCTTGGACTCGTTTACCACGAGGAGGTCGTTGGGGCGCAGGAACGTCCCGATGTCGTAGAAGCGGTGGTGCGTCCAGGTTCCTGCGGTGCGGTCGAGGACGAGCAGACGGGAATGGTCCCGCGGACGGACAGGCTCCTGGGCAATCCGGTCATTGGGGAGGTGGTAGTCGAAGTGGGAAGTGAGCATGGAGAGCCTCTGAAGCGGTTATGTCGTTACGCGACGATGCGATAACGTGACGATGGTCACGGACACCCTACAGCTTAACTGCTTCACGGCCTCACCGCACCCCCCCCTTCGTCATGGTCTTGCCATATTGAACAGTCCCTGCTATCTTTTTGCCGCTTATGAAGGCCGATATCCATCCCACCTACTATCCGAGCGCTAAGGTCGTTTGTGCCTGCGGCAATGCGTTTAGCGTTGGCTCAACCGTGAAGGAGATCCACGTTGAGCTCTGCGCCAAGTGTCATCCGTTCTACACAGGGAAACAGAAGCTCGTGGATACGGCGCGCCGTGTTGAGAAATTTACCGAGAAGGTCGCGGCCAAAGCCTCCAAGACCGCAGTCGGCGGTAAGAAGGTAAAGACCGTGAAGCGCGCGGCACGCAAGGCCGCGAAGAAGTCGCAGAAGAAACCCACCCGTTTGGACGAGACGGCTTAGGGATGAGTTCGGCGCAAGCTCCCGAGTAGGGAGTTTTGTTGTATCAGTGGTCTTAATCTCGTAGGATGATCGCAGAACGTTGATCGTGGATCGTGCCGGCAGACGCCACGATCAACGATCAACGATCGACGAACGTCTATCCTCATGACCACCACTGAACTCACGAAAGCGCTCGAAGACGCCAGGGCGCGTCTCACTGCGCTCGAGGCGAAGATTGCCGCACCCGAGACGCTCAGCGACCAACGGAAGCTGCGCGAAGTTTCGCTTGCGTACAGGGCCACGCAGCACATCGTCCAGACGGGTGACGTGTGGGCGGCGCTCCTTGCGGCCGGTCGCGAGGCCGAAATCGCAGCCGGGTCTGGCGATGCGGATATGCAGACTCTCGGTACCACCGAACTTACGCGCATCGAGCCGGAACTCGCGCTCGCGGTCGAAGCGTTCGAGCTCGCGCTCGTGCCGCCGGATCCGCACGACATGAACGATGTGATCGTGGAAATCCGCGCTGGCACCGGCGGGGATGAGGCGTCCATTTTTGCCGAAGATCTGTTTCGCATGATTGCGCGGTACGCCGAGAAGAAAAGATGGAAGACAGCGCTCGTATCCGAGTCCCGTTCCGATGCGGGAGGGTACAAGGAGGCGGTTTTCACCGTTTCGGGCGAGGGGGCATACGGACGTCTGAAGTTCGAGAGCGGGGTGCATCGTGTGCAGCGCATTCCGGTCACGGAGAAGGCCGGGAGAATTCATACGTCCACCGCAACGGTCGCTGTGCTACCTCAAGTGGAAGAGACAGAGGTTGCGATTGACGCGAAGGATCTCCGCATCGACACGTTCTGCGCCGGCGGCAAGGGCGGCCAGTCCGTGAACACCACGTACTCGGCGGTACGCATCACGCACATCCCCTCCGGCCTCGTCGTGAACTGCCAGGATGAACGTTCGCAGGTGCAGAACCGCGAGCGGGCCATGCAAATCCTGCGCGCGCGGCTGTGGGAGCACGAGGAGGCCAAGAAGCGTGCCACGATCGAGGCGGACCGCCGCGCGCAGATCGGTACGGGCGAGCGGAGCGAGAAGATCCGCACGTATAACTATCCGCAGGATCGCATCACCGACCACCGCATCAAGCACTCGTGGCACAATATCCAAACGATTCTGGACGGCGATCTCGACCCCGTGATCGATGCCGTGAAAAAGGGAAAGGTCGGGGAGGAAGAAGAGAATGACGAATGACTAATATCTAATGCCTAATGACTAATCAGCACGATCCGACATTAGTCATTAGGCATTAGATATTAGTCATTCTGCACCCTGCCCTCTATTACCACGGAGCAACGTATGGATGCCATCATCATGAGCGCCGGTCGCGGATCGCGCCTGCGTCCGCTCACCGACACCACGCCCAAGCCCCTTATCCCCATTCTGGGACGCGGGACGCTCCATCGCACCTTGGATATCCTGCCGCAGGCTGTCACACGCATCATCATCGTCGTCGGCTATCGTGCTCCCCAGATCCGCGAGGCGTTTGGAACGGAGTTCGGTGGGTGTCCGGTGGTGTACATCACTCAGGATCCGCTCGACGGCACGGGAGGCTGCCTCCGCAGGGTGCGTGAGCAGATGCCGGACCTGTCCGAGCACTTCCTCGTGATGAACGGCGACGACCTGTACGCCGGTCCCGACCTTGAAGCCCTGGCGGCGTCCGAGCGCGGCGTGCTCGTGCTCGAGACGCGGCTCAATAAGGAGGAGGACTCGTGGGTACGTGATGAACGAGGCGCGCTTCTCGGGCTTACGCGTACACCGGCCGGTGAGCTTGGGCTCGTGAACGCGGGGGCCTACTGCCTGGACCACGGCTGGTTCGGCACTGAACCGGTTCAGGTGCCCGGCAAGCCGTTCGAATGGAGCTTGCCGCACGCGCTGCCACAGATCATTGCACGCGGCGTTCCGATCATGGCCGTTTCCGCCACCTTCTGGATGCCGGTCGGCACTCCGGAGGAGCTTACGCGCGCGGAGCAAACGTTACGCTGATCGTCGGTCCGTGTTTCTCGCGCCCCCGTCCTGATTGGGATGGGGGCGTATTGTTTTGGTTTGCGGTTTACGAAGGGTTTCATATCACAAATGACTCATACGAAGATACGTTCCTCGGCTTCGCCTCGGAATGACAATGTTTGATTGTCACCCCGAGTGTAACGAGGGGCGTATCTTCGTATGAGCCTTTCGTAAGGACGCCTCCTCATGGAGTTGACAATCACTGAAAAAACAGATAATGCTTCCACAGAACCTTGAACTCTCAACAACCGACAGTGCAGGTGAAAGATGCGCCGATGGATGGTTTATGCGGGTATGTGCCTCGTCGGCACCGCCTGCGGTTTGGACGAGGAAGGGCTGGCATTCGACAATGACGCTTCTCCAGAAGATGCGCTGGCGGATACTCCAGGCGATCCACACGAAGCGTCATGGCCGGATGGCGGTACAGACGCCTCAGATGCGCCGCCTGAGGCGATGGGCGATCAGGATGCGCCGGATGTGACCGACGGCGATGTGGACGACGCGTCGGATGCGTTTAACGACGCGAGCGACGCAGGTGATGCCGTCGTGGCGGACGTTGCAGAAGACGTCAACGACGCTTCGTCCGATGTCGTGGTCACCGACGCCGGCTGTCAGTCCACCGGTGGCGGGCCGCAGGGTTTCCGCTTCAAGTGGTATTCGGCTGCGAACTGGCATCAGACGCGGCTGGACGCCGAAATCGATAAGCCACCGCTCGGCTCGCCGGACGTCCCATGGACGCAGGCGATCTGCACGGACGCGGATCCGGCGTGGAACGCGTGGGACTGCTTCATCACAATCACGTCCCTGCCGTGCGGATCGGTGGTGAGACTGAACGTCCTCATCGACGATGGGACGCCGAGCGGCACGCTCATGTGCAACACCCAGGGATGTCTTGGCTTTCCCGGGGAGTACGCCGCATGGAACGACGGGAAACTGATCCCGGTACCGGCTTTCGCCGAAGTCGAAACCATTCAACCGTGCGACGGGGGACTGTGCCTGCACCGACTCAAGCTCACCATTCCGTGAGATTTCTCCACCCTCTGCTGCGTCTCGCGGCGGGGGTGGTTTTGTTGTTATCGCGTTCGTGGTGGCGACATCCCCCGGCGCATCGCTTTACGATCGGATGTTCGTCAGGCTGGCTTGACATTATATCGGTTTTTCGGTATGTTGATGCGTCTGTCGTTGCGGGTATTCTGTGATGATGGAATGAGACCGGGACAGGAGGAGAGATGGGCACATTGAAATTCAAAAGGTTCGCATGCCTCCTCATAGGATGGTGTGCGGCGTTTCTCCCTGCGGGAGGGTGCGGAGAACCGTTTACGTCGGAACTGTTCGGGGAGAGCGACGCGGGCGCGGATCGCGTCAACGACGACGGGGTCGTCACGCCAGACGTGGAGAAGGATCAGCTCGCGGAGGATGCGAAGGATGCGGGCGGCGAGGTCGGTGAAGACTCGCCTACCGACGTCGTGGCGGACGTCACGGGCGATGTCGACGCGGGGTGTGGTGATACCACAGCCGATCCGAAGAACTGCGGATGGTGCGGGCACGATTGCCAAGGCGGGCAGTGTTCCGCTGGCGCGTGTCAGCCGGTCGTCCTCGCGAAGAACCAGGGTGGGCCTTCCGGCATCGATCTAGACGCGAAGAACGTCTACTGGACGAACGCGGTCACCGGGACGGTCATGAGAGTTCCCAAGGCAGGTGGCGCATCTGTGCTGCTCGCGAACGGCCAGCAAGAGCCGTACTCCGTGGCCGTGGACGCTGTGAACGTCTATTGGACGAACCGTAATGGCGGTACCGTCATGAAAGTGCCGATCAGCGGTGGCGCACCTGTTACGCTCGCCTCCGTACAATCCGCACCGCACCGTATCGCGTTGGACGCAGCGAGCGTTTACTGGACGAATTACGCTGCAATCGGAGGCATCGCGAAAATTGCGAAATCCGGAGGGAGTCCCGCAGAACTCATCAGCGGACAGAATCAGCCGCGCGACATTTCCGTGGACGCGACGAGCGTCTACTGGACGATGGGTCCCGACGGAATCGTCGATAAAATTCCGAACGGCGGCGGCCCTCAATCCGTTCTCGCGACGAACCAGACGGACGCCTACGGTATCGCGACGGACAATGCGTTCGTGTATTGGACCGCGAGAGGCGCGGGAAAGGTCGCCAAGATCCCGAAAGGGGGCGGCAACGCCGTCATCCTGGCGATCGCACAGATCGACGCCGCCTACCTCGCCGTAGACGCATCCGGTGTCTACTGGGCAAGGAATACGAATCCGAATGGAAGCGTGTGGCGAAGTTCGCTCGACGGCGCTGTTGTCGAAAGCGTCGCGACGGGCCAACCGGGCCCGCTCGACGTCGCAGTGGACGCAACGTGCGTCTACTGGACGAACGCGGATGGCGGCAGCGTCATGAAGCTCGCGAAGTAGAGGCGGGGGGTTTTTTTCCCCCCATCTCCTTGACTCCACCCCTGTCGGGTTCTCCGGCGGGGGTGGTTCTTTATTATAGACAGGACGTCGGGGATCATTTCGGGACGTCGGGTTGTAGGGGCGGGTCTGAGACCCGCCCGTACAACCCGACGTCCCGAAATGATCCCCGCCCCCGCTTCGCTCCAAGGCTTGCTCATTTTCGGGCCTTTTGTTACCCTCTCCGCACTCTGCTGACATGCGTTGGCAGTTGATAAGTCATCCCACATCGCGATCATCCAACGGACCACGCTCCTGTCCCGCCTCGGCGGGATCCTGCGTCCGGGTTGCGAGCGGTTATCAAGGAGTCTCTATGCCCCCCATCCCATCCCTCATAGATCTTCTCCAAGCGGGTTCGCACTTCGGCCATCAAACGTCGAAGTGGCATCCGAAGATGAAGAAGTATATTTTCGGCGAACGCCAGGGGATCCACATCATTAATTTGGAAGAGACGCAGAAGGCGCTCGAGAAAGCGTGCGCGTACGCCAGGCAGACGACTGCCCGCGGCGGCGTGATTCTGTTTGTCGGTACGAAGAAGCAGGCCTCGGATATCGTGGCCAAGGCGGCCGCGTCGGCCGCGATGCCGTTCGTGAACAAACGCTGGCTCGGCGGCACGCTCACGAACTACGTGAATCTCGCGCAGCTTCTCCGGAAGTACAAGGATCTCAAGCGCAAACTTGAGAAGGGCGAGCTCGGAAAATACACGAAGTTCGAGCAGCAGAAATTCGCCGAAATGGTGGAGAACTACGATGACAAGATCGGCGGTCTCGCGGAGCTCGCCCGCATTCCGGACGCCGTGTTTATTCTGGACATTCGCAAGGACAAGACGGCGCTCGAAGAAGCGCAGCGCCGCGGCGTGAAGGTGATCGCGGTGGTCGACACGAACGTGAATCCCACGGGCATCGAGTACCCGATTCCCGCGAACGACGACGCGGCCAAGTCCATCGAACTCATCACCAGCCTGATCGCAGCCGCCGCGAAAGAGGGCCGCGACGAGTGGGAGAAGGCGCGGGCGCGTTTGGGCGGGTCACTCGTTGCGAACGGCGCGCCTGTGATCGAGAGAGTCGCTTAATTTGTTGACGGCCGACACGACGGGTCGCCCACCCATGTCGCCTCAATCTTCCTCGCACGTCCCTATCTATGATTGACGCAAAAGTAGTCGCGGATTCCTCGCTCCGCTCGGAATGACAACAAACGCCGCACAGCACACGAGACAATCACAACCCGAATTATGATTGACGCAAATACCGTCGCCTCATTGCGCGCCATGACCGGCGCGGGCATCGTGGAATGTAAGAAGGCACTCGAGGAAGCTTCCGGCGACATGCAAAAAGCCATCGAAGTTCTCCGGAAGAGCGGGGCCGCCAAGGCGGCAAAGAAATCCGCTGAACGGCAGACGGCCGAAGGCCTCGTTCACGCCTATGTTCACTCAAACGAAAAAGTAGGCGCGATGGTTGAATTACAGTGTGAGACGGATTTTGTGGCGCGCACGCAGGACTTCAAGACTTTGGCGCACGACATCGCCATGCAGGTGGCCGCGACCGATCCGGTGTGGGTCTCGCCCGAAACGATTCCAGCGGGTGAAGTGGAAAAGGTTCGTGCGGAATTCATCGCCGACCCCGACCTCGCGTCCAAACCGGATGATATCAGGGCGAAGATCGTGGAAGGCCGCCTGAACAAGTGGTATGCGGAGGTCACCCTCATGAAGCAGCCCTGGGTGAAAGATGACACGAAGACGATTGAGCAGCTGGTCAACGAGAACATCGCGACCATGGGAGAGAAGATCATGGTGTCGCGCTTCTGCCGGTTCCAGTTGAACGCGACGTTATCCGTTTGTGAGTAGCAAAAAAATCCCCTCCGGAGACGGGATTTTTTATTTTATGCTATACTTCCTCGAACATCGAGGGGCTCATTATTATTTATCTCCCTCGTTCCTTCTCTAGATATGCCGAAGCTCGTCAAATCGATAAAGGAAAAGCTTACCCCGCAGATTTTTCATACCGTATCCCAGCATCACAACTGGCTCACGATCATCGGTGTATCGTTCGTGTTTATCACGTTCGGGTACGCTCTGGCATTCGTCCTTCTGTATAACAAGATACTGCTGCTCGAAGCGGCGATCAGCGTATTGGCGTCAAAGTAGTTCCTTCCGGGTGCAATCGGAGACGCCAGACGGCGTCTCTTTTTCGCTCGGATGGGATTGGATGTGTGGGCTGCATGTTGGTGGGGTTTTTGTCGTCCTTCAGGTACAATGACCGCATATGCACCGTATCGCCATCAATGGGTTCGGCCGGATCGGCCGGAACACGTTCAAAGCCGGATTCGACAAGCCCGGATTTGAGGTCGTGGCCGTGAACGACCTCACGGACGCGAAGACCCTCGCGCACCTCCTGAAGCACGATTCCACGTACCACGCATGGGACAAGAAGGTTTCACACGACGAGAAGAATCTTTTCGTCGAAGGCAAAAAAATCCCGGTTCTGGCAGAGAAAGATCCGACGAAGCTCCCGTGGGGGAAGATGAAGGTAGACGTGGTGCTGGAATGCACCGGTCGCTTCACGAGCGAGGAGGGCGCCGGTCAGCATCTCACGGCAGGGGCAAAGCGCGTGATCATCTCCGCGCCGGCAAAAGGAGGCAACGTTCCGACCCACGTGATCGGCGTGAACGAAAAGGGGGTGGGTAAATCCAAGATCATTAACAATGCCTCCTGCACCACAAACTGCATTGCACCGGTCGCGGCCATTATGCACGCGGCGTTCGGGGTAAAAAAGGCCATGATGACGACGATCCATTCCTACACCGCCGACCAGGTGCTCCAGGATGGGCCGCACAAGGATTTGCGTCGCGCGCGATCCGCGGCGCAGAACATTATCCCTACCACCACAGGCGCGGCGATCGCCACCGCCGAAGTCATCCCGGCGCTGAAGGGGTTGTTCGACGGCATTTCCATCCGCGTGCCCACATCGTGCGTATCGCTCTCCGACTTCACATTCCTGCTCAATAAGAAGACGACGAAGGACGAAGTGAACAAGGTACTGAAAGTTGCGTCGAAGAATGCAATCTATAAGGGCATCCTCGAAGTGACGGAAGAGGAGCTGGTCTCGTCCGATTTCATCGGCAACCCCGCTTCGGCCATCGTGGATCTTCCGTTCACGCAGGTGGTAGACGGCGACATGGTGAAAGTTCTCGTGTGGTACGACAATGAGCTGGGGTACTCGCATCGGCTTGCCGAGATTGCAATAAAGGTCGGTCAGTCGCTGTAATGACGATGAAGCTTCGCGCACTCCCATCCGGCAAAGACCTCGGCTGCCTCCGGGTCTACGTCCGTGTGGATTGGAATATCCCTCTCACCGGCTCAATCGGTACGGAGGAGTCATTGAAGCTCACGCGATCGTATCCGCTCCTGGCCGACCTTCGGAAGCGCGGTGCGATCGTTTTTGTGCTCACGCACCTAAGCCGACCGAAGGGTCGAGACAAGAGATATTCCACGAAACCGCTCGCCTCGATCGTGAAAGCGCACTCCGGTCTCCCGGTGAAATTCATGGACGTGGACTTTTCGAATGACGCGGGGAAAAAGAAATTCGCACGTGACATCGATGTCTTTACTCCCGGTGATATCGTTCTCTTCGAGAACGTGCGGTTCCAGCCCGGGGAGGACAATAACGATCCAAAACTCGTTCGTGCGTACGCCGAACACGCGGACGCGTTCGTGAACGACGCGTTCGCTTCCTGCCACCGGAACCACGCGTCGGTCGCAGGACTCGCGAAAGCGCTCCCGTCCTTTGCCGGCCCGGGGCTCATGGATGAAGTTCGGATGGTCGGGAAACTGCTCGGAAAACCGAAGCGGCCATACCTTGCGTTCATCGGCGGGTCAAAACTCACCACGAAGCTTCCCGTGATCCGGTCGTTGCTAAATACGGCCGACAGGGTCTACGTGGGAGGAGCCATGGCGCACGCGTTCTACGCGGCGATGAAACTCCCGATCGGTTCGTCGTACATCGAGAAGGAGGGGATCAGGGATGCGCGGAAGATCATGAAGCATCGGAAGCTCGTTTTGCCCGTCGACGCCTGCGTGGCGAAGAAGATCGCGATCGGCGCTCGGCCGAAGTGTGTTGCGCTGAAGGACGTTAAGAAACAGGACGCGATCGGCGACATCGGGACTGCGACCATGCGCGATTGGGCGGCGGACGTCCGCACGGCGAAGACGATCGTATGGAACGGGCCTGTCGGTGTTACGGAGGTCCCTGCCTTCTCGCACGGTTCCCTCGTGCTCGGCCGCGCCATCGCCGCGCAATCGCGTGGGAAGGCCTACGGTGTCGTGGGCGGGGGAGACACGCTCCCTGTCGTCGCGCGGACGGGAATGTCTGAGTACGTCGACTTTATATCGACAGGCGGTGGCGCCATGCTCGAGTTCATCACGACACGGGGGAAGCTCCCGGGTCTGTCTGTCTTGTCTGGTGCGCAGAAAAAAGGGATTCCCACGGTCCTCCACTCCAAAAAGGAACATGGTTCATCGTGCGGCCCTTCGTCGCGGAATAAGTGCTAATATGCAGAATGGGAATGCGCAGCAGAAAGAAGACGTTCGACTCCTCGTCTTACAGCGGACGTACGAACTCCTGATGGGTGCGTTCACCTTCGTGGCCGCGCTCGCGTGGAACGAGGCGATTCAGGGGCTCTTCCTTCGTATCTTCGGCCCACAGCAGACAGTCGTGGCGAAGTTCCTCTACGCCGTTCTCCTCACGGTCATTATCGTTTATTTAGGCTCCCGCGCAACGAGAGTGACGCGCCTGATTGAGGAGAGACTCAAACGCAAACCATCTTCCGATTCGTAACACGTTCCTCGCAGAGTTTATCCCGAGCTGGTCGAGGGGCTCGGAATGACAAGACCAAGACGTTACATAAATGTAATATTGATCCATATGAAATTCCCAAAGACGCTTCTCGTCCTCCTCGGCATCCTGTGCGCCGCGCTCATCGTGTATGTGGGCATCAAGGCGTGGAACGGGTACTCCGAGCACTATCGGATCGGCATCGCCGTTCGCGACCGTGACACGATCACCGTGGGCGGTGAAGGCAAGGTCTCCACAACGCCCGATATTGCGCGCGTGAGCCTTGGCGTGCAGATCGACGCGACGACTGTTAAGGCCGCGCAAGCGGAGAATACGAAAAAAATGAACGCGATTATTGATGCGATCAAGGTCCTCGGCGTCGCAAAGGAAGATATCACAACAGCGAACTACAGCATTTATCCGAAAACGGAGTGGAATGACGGAAAATCAACCATCATCGGTTACACGGTGAGCCAGAACATGTCCGTGAAAGTTCGTGACCTGGATAAGGTTGGTGACGTGCTGGCAAAGGCCGGGGAGCTGGGAGCGAACCAGGTGGGCGGAATCTCGTTTACGATCGACGAACCGAAACTCCTGCAAGATGAAGCGCGGCTCAAGGCGATCTCGGATGCCCGAAAGAAGGCGGACGTTCTAGCAAAGCAGCTCGGGCTCACGATCTTGAAGGTCGTGACGTTCTCGGAGTCCGGCGGACCAATGCCGTCGCCAATGCCGTACTACGCCAAGTCGACTGACATGGCCCTTGAAGCCGCAGCGCCTCCGCAGATTGAGCCGGGACAGCAGGACGTGGTGTCGAATGTGAACGTGACGTTCGAGGTGCGGTAGGTTACGAATTACGTTCCTCGCGGAGTTTATCCCGAGCGGAGCCGAGGGGCTCGGAATGACAATTACGTTCCTCGGCTTCGCTCGGAATGACAATTACGAATTACGAAAGGCTCATGCCTCGATACACGTCATATGCTCATCCGTTCCTCCCGCATCTCGACCGTCCGCGCGCGTGAAGTGCTCGACTCGCGCGGCAACCCCACTGTGGCCTGTCGGGTTACGCTCTCGTCCGGGGCGTCGGCGGAAGCAATGGTCCCGTCCGGGGCCTCCACCGGGTCGCATGAAGCCTTGGAGTTGCGCGACGGCGGGAAACGCTACGGTGGTAAGGGCGTCCTGAAAGCCGTGAAGAATGTGAACGCTGAGATTGCGCGCGTGTTGAAAGGTGTCGATGCGAAGCGCCAGCAGGACATCGACCATGTGATGCTGGAGCTCGACGGGACCCCGAACAAGTCCCGCTTGGGTGCGAACGCAATTTTGGCCGCATCGGTTGCGGTCCCACACGCGCTTGCGCAACATCGTCGTCTCCCGCTCTGGAAGTCACTCCGCGAGACGTACCATTTCGTTCGTCCGGCCTCACTCCCGGTTGCCACCATGAACGTGCTGAATGGCGGAGCGCACGCGAATTGGTCGCTCGACGTACAGGAATGCATGATCGTGCCGCGCCAGCGGAGCATGGCCGAACGCGTGCGTGCAGGAGCGGAGACGTTCCATGCGCTCGCGAAGATCCTGAAAGACCAGGGGTTCACCACGACGGTCGGAGATGAAGGCGGGTTTGCGCCCAAACTGAAGAACGTCGAAACTGCGTTCCAGCTCCTGATCCAGGCCATCCGGAAGGCCGGGTACCGTCCCGGTACGGACATCGCGCTCGCCACAGACGTCGCTGCGTCCGAGTTCTACGACAAACGCGAGAAGGTTTATCGGTGGAAGACCGAAGGGAAGACCCTCACGCCCGCACAGCAGCTCAAACGCTACCGCTTGTGGCAGGACATGTTCCCGCTCGTTTCCATTGAGGACCCGTTCGCCGAGGATGATTGGGAGGCATGGAAAAAGGCGGTTCCGGTCCTGAAACAGAAGTCCGTGATCGTGGGTGACGACTTCTTCGTGACGAACGTCGAACGGTTGCGTCGTGGCATTGCCGAGCGCGCTGCGAACGCGATTCTGATCAAGTTAAACCAGATTGGGAGTCTCACCGAGACCGTTGACGCGATCACGATGGCTCACAAGGTGAAGTGGGCGACGAGCATTTCGCACCGTTCGGGAGAAACGACGGACACTACCATCAGCGATCTCGCGGTCGCGTGCGGGTCTGAGTACATTAAGACAGGATCCCT
>DATMXG010000124.1:0-8766 GCA_035561755.1 Methylomirabilis sp. (SeqCode) | reverse complement strand
GTCCGAGCTCGATCCCCTCCCCGGGCGTGACGGTGACGTACCAAAACGAAGACGCGCCGGCCTTGAATTCAACCGCATTCTCCGGGAGCTTCAAGAGTTCCGTGATGCGCCCGGTCGTCTGAACTGTGAGCGCGTACTTCGCGTCACCCTGGAACGCGGTGACCACGAAGATGTTGTCATCCAGCCACCCGACCACTTCCGGATCGCGATACGGCCGCGAGTTTTTTCCGCGCAGCGTGATCTCTTCCATGATCTTCCCGTCAGACACTTCGAGCACCCCTGCCCCATCGCGCCGCTTTGTCGCCACGTTCGCCGCGCGTTTTCCCGACGGATTCGCGAGTCCGGGGACGAGCTTTGGATTAGTGACGACACAATCAAGGTTCACGAGCATGCGCGCGCCCGTTGCGCTCCGGACCGTGAACCCGTCCTTGTTCGCACGGTCCACGTTCGTGAGTCCTTCCGGAAGATCGCACTCACGATGGTCTCCTTGGTCGTTCGTCAGTGAAAGCTTCATTCCGGCCTGAAACACCGTCCATGTCACGGTCGTGGGCTCGGACGCTGCAGAAGGCGGCTCCTTCACAATGTTCTCTTTCTTCACATTCAGCCGCGCTATTGCAACCACCCCAAGAACGACCAGAATCGTCGCGATCACGGGCAGGTACCTCTGGACCGCGTTCCGCTCGGCCATACGAAAAGGATGATAGACCGCAACCTCGTAAAACTCAACGCCCCCACCAGGAGTAACCCGGTGGGGGCGAGGAGAATTGAGAGCGTGGGTCGGCTTCCTGTTGGGGTAAGCCGCCGGCTCTTAAGGTGCGTACAGATCAGTCTGGCCGATCATGTCGACCAACGTGTCGGTCGTCCAGTCGACCGACGTCGTATCGTGGGGTAGCTCGCTCATGTCAGTCCAGAGGGTACGCATGTATGTATCAGCACCATTGTAGAGTGCCCATCCATTTGGGCCAGGAACCAACCAACCCGTTTCATTGGCCGGTGCGTAACTCCTCCAGAAAGTCGTGTGAGCGCCCATACCACTCAGAACGCCTTGGAGCGTCCCACGTACTGAGAACACGTTGCCGCTTGCAACGATCGTCTGCTCGTTCATGAGCTCAACCTGGATCCAATGCGGGATGAATCCCTGCCAGTCGGGAAAATCGGACACCTGCACGTGCACCTCCGCTTCGAAGTCGGGGATCATCATCGTGGCCCCGCGATACACGCGGAGACCGTTCACACTGATCCCATTCGAGAGTCTGGCATCGAACCCGACCTGAATGAGCCCAACCAGTCCCGCCTGATCGGCGATTACCTGGAACTTCGCGAGCTCTACTTCGACCCCGTTCAGCAGCTGGGTCGAGGACTGCGGCACCATGAGGAACATCGGCTTGCTCTTCCGTAGGACCATAATGTTCCCCGAATTCGCGCCGCTGGCCGCGTAGAGTCGCTCGCCGGAGACATCCCCGGTCGTGCGGACATTGAGCTTGCCGACGTAGTTCGCATCCCACTCGCCAGTCGTCTGATCGTGCATCAGCGTCAGACTGAACACATCACCGGACCTGGGCGAGGTGGGCGTCGCGACCGAACTTGCGATCGGCGCGGCCATCTTGCCCCACAGCTCGAATGCCACTGAACCGTCCTTGGGAATCATGATGGGATTCGATGACAGATCGATATCCCTCTCGTACGGTGCGCCCGACGGAAAGATGTCCTGGCCCCGAACCACGCCGCCAGAGGCGACAGCCACTTCGACGAAGTCCGCGCCAACGGCACGCCCGCCCGGAATGGACTGCAAGCCCACCCTCACGCGGTCGATCTTCGCGCTCTCATACTCGACCGTCGCCTTGTAACGGGCGAACGGCACCCACGAATCCTTGCCCCCGACCACGATGGCCGAGGCCGGGTGGTTGTCGTCCACGATGGACAACGTACCGCACGCCTGCTTCACCTTCACGGCCTTGGTCGGATCCACGTTGTTCTCCACGACGTAGGGAATGTTTCCATCCCCAACGTCCACCCCGAGGAGATAGGCTTGGTAGCGCGTCTCGGCAAGGGAGGCCGTGAACGTCGTGGCGACGTCCATCTGGAGGATGAGGAGCTTGGATTCCCCCGCCTTCAGGGTGAACGAATCCGAGAACGTGAGATGAGCCAGATCGTTCGACGTATGCTGGCTTGGCGTGTCGATCGGACCCATGAGTCCCGCACCCGTGCTCTTGGTGAGCTTGAGATTCCGGAAGTACCAGTCGCCCGGGCTCGTGCATGGAGCTGCACAGAACGGAGTTGAGTCCGTCGCCGCGAAGTCCTGTGATACGAGCTGGAGCATGATCCGATCCACTTCCATATCCTGACATTCCGCGGTGAACGTGAACATCAGGGTCTGGATAGCCACATCACCCGGACACACCGTCGTGTCGAAGTGCTGGTTCAACTTCGCGACGAGACGGGGTTGGCACCCCCCATCCGTACCGCCGTCGACCGCGCCTTCATCAACGACTCCATTGCAGTTGTCGTCGATGCCATTCCCCGGAACTTCCAGGGCTCCGGGATGGACGTCTGGGTTGCCGTCGTCGCAATCGTCGTTTCCGGTGATCCAGTTGACGTACCCGTCTTCCCAGGGCGCGCACACGTTGACGAAGATGTAGTTGTTGGGATCTCCGTACCCATCCGCATCAAGATCATGAAGGCGCCGTTCTTTTGTGGTGCAGTAGGGCGGGTAGGCATCCGATGCATCTCCGTCCGTTCCGGCATCCACGACGGGTGAACCGGCTTCGCCACCGATGCCCGCCTGTCCGCTGCCTGCGGCTCCGGATGA
Source organism: Methylomirabilis sp. (SeqCode) (assembly GCA_035561755.1). Classification (GTDB taxonomy): domain Bacteria; phylum Patescibacteriota; class Patescibacteriia; order 2-12-FULL-60-25; family 2-12-FULL-60-25; genus 2-12-FULL-60-25. Next base: position 5,957 of record DATMXG010000124.1, on the reverse strand, counting down.
ACCGCCGGAACCGGACGAGCCACCGTTGCCGCCCGTACCCCCGCCGTCGGCGTGGCTGCCAGCGAATGAACCGCCGTCGGGCTCGACGCCTGCCGCGCCTGCCGAACCGAAGTCCGGCACGCCGGTACTGTCTGTCACCACACGGCCGCCACAGGCGGCCAACGCGATGCACGCGATCACGAGGAGCGTCCACTTCAGGTTCTTGTACATCCGATGTACTCCTAGGTTTGGTTGTCGAAGTTGCTGTGGCGCGACGGGATCATTCCCGCAGCGTCAGAATCTTCGTACCTGCCAAGCACGATCCTGGCAGCATACACAAATAGAATAGCACAAAAATACGAACATGTCAAGATAAGTTGACTTCATGCAATATCCTAGTTTCTTAGCTCAACAAAGCGAAAATCGTTGCTGCTCCATGTGGCTGTTTCACAAGCGGCGCCTGTTGCAGTGTTATGGAAACGGCATGAGAGACGGCCGCAAAGACGTCCGTCGCCGCCGTCAGAAGCAACACGCGGCCCAACGGTTCACGACGGATAAAACGAAGTAACGTGAGCGTCGACGGAGAGAGACACGCCGCGTTCGGATATGCGGTACGCAGATCGCGGTAACAGTCCGCACAGGCGATCGTTCCGTCCAGGGGCAGCATCCACGCTTCAGACTCCCCGAGTCCTTCGCGGCAGGAGACACAATGCGTCAACGCGGGCGCGAGCCCGATGCGATCGAGGAGCTTCAGCGCGGCGGCGGACCAGAGGAGGCGCGCGCGTTCTGCGGACGGTTCGTCGGGAAGACTCTCGGCGACAGACAAGACATCGAGCAGTAGGTCGTAGAGACCCGGATCCACGATGCCCGGACGCTGGAGACGCTCGAAGAGATCGAAGAACGATCCCACGAACGCGAGCGCGCCAAGACGCGCGCGGACCAGCCGGTGCTGCTCCACGAGTTTCGCCACCGCGAGCTTGTCGAACACCGCGCCTTTCGCGATCAGCACCTCGATCTCACACATGGGCACGATGTGTCCGCCCTGTTTCGCTTCTTTGCGACTCGCGCCGCGCGCCACGGCCTCGAGCAATCCGTGCTGCACGCCATAGAGCACCACCTTGCGGTCGTGTTCGCGGAACGGTTCATTGCGCAACACGATGGCGCGATCGCGGAGATAGGGCATGAGAGAAATGACGAAATTCGAATGACGAATAACGAAACATCATTAAAGCGGCATTCTTCCCATGTAGAGTCGTTTCGTCATTCGTCATTCGAATTTCGAATTTGGTCTAGCCATCCCTGCAAAATCGCCGCGGCGGCTAAATCATCCCGCTTCTCCCTCTCCCCCGCTTCGAGCGCCTGTCGAGCGGCAAGCTGGCTCGTGAGCGTCTCATCGGCTTCGACCACCTCGACACCGAGGCCTTTCAGCGATTCGATGAACGTCCTCACGGCGCGGACCTGTTCGTTCTCCGCGGACGTGTCGCGAAGCGGCCGCGGGATGCCGACGATGATCGTCTTGACTTCGTCGCGATCCACGATCTCTTTGATGCGTGCCACAAGCGCGAGCGCCCCTTCGTTCGGAATCACTCCCCACGGACTCGCGACCTTCGAGTCCGTGTCACCAAGCGCAACGCCCACTCGCTTGGAACCGTAATCAATGCCGAGCGCTCTCATATCAGGTGAATACGTGGACACGTGTCTTTCATGCGTCCGGCCACGGCGTGATCAGTTCATATCCCTTGTCCGTGACCACGACCGTGACCTCGAAGTGGGCCGCGACAGACCCGTCGGCTGTGACGATGGTCCAGCCGTCGGGTTTCATTTTTACCTTCCAGGAGCCCAGCGTGACCATGGGTTCGATGGCGAGGACCATGCCCGCTTTGAGCTGGACCTTGGCGGCGCGCGGCTCGCGGTAGTTCGGAATGGACGGTTCTTCGTGGACCGCGTGCCCCACGCCGTGTCCTACGAGGTCTTTCACGATCCCATATCCCTTCGGCTTCAGATAGTCTTCGACTGCCGCGCCGATGTCGCTCACCCATGCACCGGCACGGATGGCCTCGAGCGCTCGAATGAGCGATTCTCGCGTGTCGGCAACCAAACGATGAAGCTTCGGGTGAGACTGCCCACTGCCGACAATCACCGTCGTCGCCATATCCGTGCAAAGTCCCTTGTACCACATACCAATATCGAGTCCGACCACGTCGCCTTCCTTAAGAGCGCGTGGCGGAATGGCGAGACCGTGGACGACCTCGTCGTTGATCGACACACAGAGCGCACCCGGATATGCCGGGTCCTTCGGCGTGATGCGGTATCCCAGAAACGACGGGTTCCCGCCCGCCTCATCGAACCGCTTCCTCGCGAGTGCGTCGAGATCCTTCGTGGTTACGCCAACAGCGCACGCTTCGCGGATCTCACGGAGCACGCGACTCAAGATGACGCCTCCTTCTTTGAGGGCTTCGATCTCTGGGGGTGTTTTGATCAAAGACATGGATGACGAATGGGACGAACGGTTACAAATGACAAATGGGACATACGAATATACGAATGGCAAATTCACTTCGATGGGTATTCGCCATTCGTATATTCGTATGTCCCATTTGTAATTTGTAACCATTCGTCTGTTTCATATGTTCCGTACCCCCATCTAAGCAACAAAGCCCAATTTCGCCAATTTCTTCACCATGTCCTCGAACACGTACGCAATCGGCTGCTCGCCGTTCAACATGAGGAGGATGCCGCGCTCGCGGTAGTAGCGCGTGAGCGGTTCGGTCATGAAATGGTAGGCGGCGAGCCGCTCGCGGATCGTGTCTTCCGTATCGTCCGTGCGCTTCACGAGCTTCGTGCCGCAGAGCGAACACCGGCCGGGTTTCACGGGCGGCGCGTCCGTAAGCGAGTAGACGGTCTTGCACGCAGGGCACTGACGGCGCGAGAGAAGCCGTTTCACAGCCGTCGCATCCGAGATCTTGATGCAAACCGCCACGTTCAGGGGCAGAATGCGCTGGAGGAAAACCGCCTGATCCACGTTCCGAGGGTACCCGTCCAGGATGAAGCCACGTTTCAAGTCCAGCGTCTTAAGTTGCCGGTTCATGATGCCGTTCACGAGTTCGTCCGGCGCCAGTTTCCCCGTCTCCACGGACTCTTTGGCAAGCTTACCGAGCTGCGTGCCTCTGGCGATCTCGGCGCGGAACAGATCCCCGGCTCCCACGAGCGGAACGTCAAACCGGTCCGCGAGGAGTTCTCCTTGCGTTCCCTTGCCGCACCCTTGCGGTCCGAAAATCACGGCTCGCAGTCGTTTGCGATTCATAACTGGCGAAAGGCGATGAGGAGCATGTATGGAATCGCGGCCCCGGCTGCGAGCGGCACCAAGGCCGGATACGGTTTTACGGGTCCGCGATTCCCGAGCCAGCCTGCGGCGATAAGAATTCCAGCGGCGACCGCGAACGCGCGATCAATGCCCTCTGCGGCAGCACGAGCCACGAGTGTGATAGGGAGGATCAGGTCGCCAGCCCCAAGGAGCGAAGCGTCTGCGCGACGAACAGCCGAATGGATATCCGCAAACGCGTCGCGCCATCTGCCGGGGATGATGAGTCCGGGGATGATGCCGCGATGCACGAGGCTTGCCGCGAATTCCGCCACCACCCCTCCCGAGCGCCCGGCAAAGCTATCATAGATGGCGAGTCCCACCAAGATAATGAGGAGCGTTGTGTCTGGAAGAATAAAAGCCAGATTGAGCGCCGTTCCCGCAGTCCCGATAAGGATGAACGCGTTATGGACGATCGCGCGACGCACCGCACCCTGCAAGAACGTGAGAAGCGCGGCGAGCGCGATGGCGGGACCGCCGGGAAAGAGGACCCAGGCGTAGAACCACACACCCAGAAACAGGGCGACGCCAAGAATGAGTTCCCACACCACGCGCGCCCGAAGCCTGCGCATCATGACCGTCACCACAAGGACGCCAGCCACGACAAGCGCGAGACCCTGCCAGGGCATAAGCTCCTCGGGAAGACCGATTGCGGCCGCAGATGTCCGTTTTTTCACGATCTCAACCGCAAGAACGACGAGCGCTGCCAGAATCGAGTAGGCAACGACGAGAAACGCCGCATTCACCCGGAACGACCCTGTCTCACTCCGAACAGTGAAAGATTCGTTCATGCAACTGGAGTATACAGACGAAGCGAGGCATCCCCAACCGCTCCGTTGAACCAAACGCCCCGACACGCGCATCATGTCGAGGCTTCGCTTATCTCACCCATGCGCCCGTTCACTTGTTCACCTGTTCACTTACCCTAGTACACGTCGTACTCGCGCATCGTGGCCTGCGATTCGATCTGCTTCACGGTCTCAATGACCACGGAGACGACGATGAGAAGCGAGGTGCCGCCGATCGCAAAGTTCTGCGAACCGCTCGCGGCTTGAATGAACACCGGCATCACCGCGATGGCACCCAGGAAGAGCGCGCCGGCGAGCGTGATTCGGTTCAATACGTTCGTGAGATATTCGGCCGTAGGGTTGCCGGGACGGATGCCCGGCACAAATCCGCCCTGTTTCTGGAGGTTCTCAGCGATCTGATCCGGCTTGAAAATGACGGCTGTATAGAAGTAGGTGAAGCCAACCACGAGCAGGAAGTACATCACGCCGTACACGGTCTGGTTCTGGAGCGCGGTCAAGAGCCAGTTAGCGGCATCCGCCACCCACTGCGTGCGGGCGCGCACGAAGAACTGCCCAATCACGGACGGGAACAGGAGGATGGAGATCGCGAAGATGATGGGGATCACGCCCGACATGTTCACGCGCAGAGGCAGGTGTGTAGCAACGCCTCCGCCCATACCTGCTCCGCGAATCTGACGTGCGTACTGCACGGGGATGTTGCGCTGTCCCTCGGTGATGAACACCACGCCAACCACGGTGACGATGGCGACGACGACGTATGCCAGGTAGGTGATGAGCTGGGAGGAATCGTACGTAATGAACGCGCGCTGGATGATGGACGGAAGGCTCGCCACGATGCCCGCGAAGATGAGGAGCGAGATGCCGTTCCCGACTTTCTTTTCGGAAATGAGTTCACCGATCCACATGAGGAAGACCGTTCCAGCCGTGACGGTCGCGATGAGCGTGATGATGTGGAGGCTGTCCGTGCGGGTGAGGATGCTCGCGCCCGAAGAACGGAGCAAAGAAATGAGCGCGAACGACTGGATGATCGCAAGGGGAATCGTGGCGAGTCGCGTCCACTGGTTAATCTTCCGCTGTCCTGCCTCCCCTTCCTTCTGGATTTCCTCGATAGCCGGAACGATCATGCCCAAGAGCTGGAAGATGATGGAGGCCGTGATGTACGGCGCCACGCCCAATGCCACCACAGAGAAGTTCTCGAGCGTGCCGCCGGAGAAGAGGTTTAAGAGGCCGAGCACCTGATTCGCCTCGAAGAACCGGCGGAGCGCCACGAGGTCCACGCCGGGGAGCGGGATGTGCGCTGCAACGCGAAAGAGCACCATCATGCCGAGCACGAACAGCATGCCGTTCCGCACTTCAGGAATCTTCCAGGCGTGTTTGAGCTTATCCCACATAGGGTAGGGCGGGTCCAACAGGATTCGTTCCTTGCTTCTCTCGGTATGACAACCTACTACGAAGCTCTTGTCATTCCGAGCGAAGCGAGGAACGACCGTTACAGACGAACGCAGTCTACTTCTTCACAGCCTTCTTTGCTACCGGCTTCTTCACATTCGTACGTTCAAACGTTCCACCCGCCTTTTCCACCGCAGTCTTCGCGGCCGGCGTGGCGCCAGCATCAACGAGCGTGAGCGGCTTCGTGAGCGTCCCGGTATTCAATACCTTGAACCCAATGAGGTGTTGCGGCGCGAGATTGCGCTTCTGGAGCATCTCGAGCGTCACGCGATCTCCTGCCTTACACCAACGCTCGAGCTGATCGAGCGTGACCGCGTATGGATGCGGGATAGCGCTCGTGAACCCGCGTGACTTCGGGA
>DATMXG010000123.1:0-10289 GCA_035561755.1 Methylomirabilis sp. (SeqCode) | reverse complement strand
ATGTAATGTTTTCGTAAGGTCGAAGGTATCAAATAGTTTTTTTACTTTTTCAAAATCCGCACTTGAAATGGCGTTCGCGCTAGCATGACAGATTTTTTGTATCACCTGCTCGTCAGATAAAAGATTTTGAATGTCTGGGCTGCGTTCAAGTTCGGTGATGATCCCATCGAGATTCCATCTGCTTAATGCCCTGACTCTTACAACCCTTTGCGTAAAAGAATCAGGCAAGGCAAATTTTTCTTTGTAATCGATAACTTTCCCCCACTCATCCCAAGGGTCTATTGTCTTACCTGCCAGCAATGCATCGATAATAATTTCTTTTGGCAAATTAAATAGAAAAGCTGTTTTTTGCGCTGCGTCAAATTGACTTTTTCGTATGTATTCTTTAGCGACTTCTGCAGCTTGCGCTTGAACCTCCGGATGATGTATTTCGGCCTCAGAAATATTGTAATTTTTAAGTGTTTCCGGATTGAACTTTTTTGATTGTAGGTATCTTACCAATTCACTGGCATCAATCTCTAGTCGTTCTTCCGGTATTAATCGTAAAAAATTTTCTAATTCTTTTGCTTGAGATTCATTACCCCTTGAAAGTAGCCACTGATAACGATCATAGACCAATTCCTTAACTTCCCCATCAGACAAAACTCGCTCTCGCAAATCAGCGCGTTTTTGCAGTAAGCCAATCATCCTTCCAACATTCATCATTTTAAGGCTCGAAATTACTTTATGCTTGAGTTCTTCACTATCCAAAGCATCCTTTGCCTCTCTTTCTTGTTGTTCGAAAATAGGAACAGCATCGCCCTCTGGTTGTTTCTGAAGCTCTGGACTGATAGGAGTAGGTTGTTTTGATTCAAAATTTTCAGGCATATGCTTTTGGTTCAAAGCGAGGAAGGCAACCGTTCAGAAGCGTCATGTACGTTTGAATAATGACAGCATTTCCGCTTTGAGGTCGTCGTGACGATGGTTGAAGAGAAACTCGCTCTCTTTTCGATAGAGTATAGCGCGACTGGCGATGGCCACATCGGAATTTTGCGAAGCGGGCTTTAACGAGCCCCCAGAAATACTCAAAGCCATTCATTGTGACTCCCCGCGAGCGAATTCGTTCTGTCCGTGGTTCACACGTTGGCGCTTTCGATAGCCGAGGTCAACGAGACTATCGTACCCTCCCCAACCATCCGAGTGAACGATACTGCCCGACCTCACTTTCGTCCCAATAATCCGGTGCAGAATCGCTCTCGTGCCGTTCGGGACGATCTGTATGTACACTTTTTACCGCCGCGCTTCAACACGCCGAATACAATCGTTTTTCCTCCCGTGCCTCGTCCGCGCTTGCCGCGCACCTTCTCGGGCCGAAGTACGATTCACCGACTTTGACGGCACCGTGCAGCGGTGTAGCGGACTCGCTAACCTTACTGATTAAGATAAAAGATGGCAAAATTGAGATACGCTGCAAAACTTACCCAGAGAAGATATGGCAGTAGGAGCCATGCGGCTGGTTTGGAAATTTTTTCAAAGGTAATGATCGTCACAAGGATCGCGATCCAGAGCAACAAGATATCAACCAATGCGAAACCCGGGAGGCGTAAACCAAAGAAGATAAGCGACCAGATGGCGTTCAGGAACAGCTGGACGCCAAAAATCACCAGCGCGCGCTTTCCCTCCTTCCGTTTCCATCCCTTTTGATACATCAAAAATACCGATATCCCCATGAGGGCATACAGCATCGTCCAAGCCGGTGCAAAAACCCAACTCGGTGGATTCAGGGCTGGTTTCTGCAACGTGCTGTACCAATTCGGGATCGCTTCGAACGTGAACACTGATCCAATCACCCCTACGAATTCACATACACCAATAGCGAGGATCAGTTGACCAATTTTCTTGATGGGCATACTGGCATTGTATGCCAATTGGGAACTCGCGTAAATCAGAGTTCTTTGGATCAATGCCTCTTTCATCCAATTTCGCCACCGCGTTCAATCCACCGCTCAACCATACAAAAAAGTCGCAGTCGCGGTGAAGCATTCTGCAGCTTTTTTGGTGGCGGAGAGGGAGGGATTCGAACCCTCGGTACCTTTCGGTACGCTTGCTTTCCAAGCAAGTGCACTAGACCGCTATGCGACCTCTCCGTGCGATCGATTGAAGGTGCGGTGCGCGAAAGATGATACAGACGAATGGGTAGCTCGACAAGTAACCGAACTCCCTCGAAATGCACTTGCTCCATTCGTCCATCGGAGGTATGGATACTGTAACGCTTCCTACGAACGGCGGACCCACCGCGCGGGTCGCTGCTTCACGGATCGAACGACCCTCTCCCAATTATGAAAGTCCGCGATGTCATGAAATCGGACGTGCATACCATCCCCTCAACGGCGACGTATGAGGAGGCTGCTCGGATTCTGTACGATCACAGAATCGGCGGGGCGCCGGTGGTGGATGCGGAGGGTCGGCTCGTCGGTCTCGTGTCCGAAAAAGACTTCTTCCGCGTGCTGTACCCGTATGAACGAAGTTTCTATACCGACCCTGAAGCATACCTGGACCTTGAAGAACGGGAAACGAAAGTGAACGACATCCGCCATCACGCCGTGCAGACGTTCATGGCGAAGGACGTAGTGACGATCACGCCCGATGCGCCGATCATGCAGGCGGGAGGCCTCATGCTCGCCAAACAGGTACACCGCTTGCCCGTTATGGACGAGGGGAAGCTCGTCGGCGTTGTTACGCGCGGCATGATCTATCGCGCCATTTTGAAACAAAAGCTCGGGTGGTGAGAGCGGCGCAATGAGATACAACGCTCCGTTGTTCGATCGAAAATAGTCGCTCAATCCAGCATCAGAACGGCGTGACCAGCACCGTAGCGTATGGACAGGCGCGACTTCATGTGATACATATTCGGCGATACGGAAGCCCCGGCTTCCGCACCTTCCACAAAAGAGGGCACAACGGACCAGAACCCCGTACCCCAACCAGCAAGGAGTCATGAAGTGAGAATCGGTCTCGACTTCCACGGCGTCGTCGTGGATAACGCAGACATGAAGGCGCAGCGCGCACCGTACTACGGAGCGTCAACCCTCACCCGATCCATGTTCATCAAGAACACCGCGGTCGGAAGAGGAGCCCATCAGCTATCGGGCAGACAGTATCAGGCGCTCAAGGTCGACATCTATTGGAGACCGAGGATCGCGCACCGCGTAATGGTTCCCGTAGCGGGAGCCCTGCGGTTCATGAAGCGGCTGATCGACGAGGGGCATGCCCTCGTCATCATCAGCTCAAGCAGCCGAAAACACATGAAGATCGCCGGGCGCTGGTGCGCCAAGAACGGCCTGAAGGTGGAACTGGTCGGCATCGGAATGACCCGGATCGACAAATCCGAAGCTGCACGGCAGTACAACCTCGACGTGTTCGTAGACAACGACCTCGAAAAACTCCGCACGCTCGTAGGGGTGGTTCCGAAGCGTTACCTCTTCAACGGCTACGGCGAAAAACGCGTGCCGGTGAACGGGATCGCGATCCGCGTGTCCAGCTGGGACGAACTCTACCATTCGCTCCGCAAGCTCAACACATGAGGCATCACGCCACTACGACGCGATGCCTCTTCTTTTTTCCGTATCCATCTTGGTCAGTTATGGCGTCGATGTCGCTGGGATAGGGACCGGGGTCGATACGGTATCGGACGCGGACTCCATGGAGGATGCTGGAGACGCCGCTGCCGGAGAAATGTCCGCCAATGGCCCAAGGAGCGCCTTGATTTCCCGATCCCATTCCGCCGGCGACAATACGCCGACGATCTTTCGATTATTGAGGAAGAATGTAGGCGTGGAATCCACTCTGTTCGCATTCCCCTCCTGCACGTCTGCGGTCACTTTGGCGTCGTACGTTCTCTCGTTGTAACACGCGGTGAAAGATTGCACGTCCAACTGTATGCGGTTCGCCAGAACCTTGAATTCATCCGATGGATCAGCCTTGTCCGACCAGCTCGTCTGGAAATCGTACAGCGCGTCGTGCATCTCCCAAAACTTTCCCTGCTCCTCGGCGCAACGAGCCGCGTTGGCCGCCGCACGGGCGTTCCGGTGGATGGACGACAGCGGGAAATCGTCCCAGACGATCTTGAGTTGGCTGGCATACGTGCGACGCACGTGGTTCATGCCCGCTTCGGCCGCCTTGCATGCCGGGCACTGGAAGTCTCCAAAAATACGCAATACATTTTGGCTGTCCACGGGTCCGAGCGAGGGATCGTTTTCGTCGCGGAACGATACGTTCACGTCCGTACGTCCGCGGTCACCCGCATCGGCAGGCGCAAATGCCACAGCCCATACGATCCCTCCAAGGAGGACGACTCCGAGCGCGATTATCCCGAACACGAAAGGCGTGCGGGGGTCAGTTTGGCTGTTCATAGTGGGACTAGGCTAACACGGGAAAGCTGAGTTTGTCATGGACGGTAGCAGACGGAGCAGAATGTCAAATTTCAATACCCAAATGTCTAATCAATGCCAAAGTCCAATATTCAAAAACGTACGACTGGGCCTTTGGATTTTGAAATTTGACGTTGTGTTTCGTGCTTCGACGTTTCACCGCGGTTGAGATTGAAGCCACTTAATGATGCCCAATGCCGCCTTGCTCCCCTCCCCGGCTGCGACCGCGATTTGTTTTTCCGTGACGTCCGTCACGTCGCCCGCGGCCCAGATACCGGGAACGGACGTGGCGTTGTATTTATCTACGACGATCTGCCCCCATCGGTCTTTCTGAACGATGTCGATGAACCCGGACACCGGCACGAGTCCAATTTCAATAAAAACCCCCTCGGTCGCTTTCGTCTGCGCAGACCCGTCCGCGAGCTGGTATTCGATCCCCGACACCTTCCCCTGCTCAGTTCCGAGGATCCGAACCGTCTTCGCGTTCGTGATGACGCTGATCTTCGGGCTCGACTCGCACTTGCCCTTCATCACCGCGTCGCCCGAAAGTTCCTTATTCACGGTCATGAGCGTAACGTGCGACGCGTATTTTTCGAGGAATAACGCGGCGTCCATTGCACTGTTCCCGCCGCCGACCACCACCACGTCCTTGCCGCCGAAGAGGGGCGCGTCACACGTGGCGCAGTACGTGACTCCGCGCCCGTAGAGCTCTTTCTCACCCGTCACGTTCAGCTCGCGATGCTTCTCCCCGGTGGCGATGAGCACCGTCTTCGTTTCGTACGTCCCTTTTCCGGTTGTCACGCGAAATCCCGCCGCGCGCTGCGACACCGAGCCGTCGCCGATCGCTTCGACCTTCGTGACCTGCTCGCCCTCGTGCAATTCGAACGCATCCCTGTAGTCGTCCAAATGTTTTCGGAACTCTCCCACGAGCTTCACGCCATCGATGAGATGAAACCCGAGATAATTTTCGATGTCGGACGACCAAATCGTTTGCCCGCCGATATCACCGGTGAGCATCATGAACTTCATTTTCTGCCGCGCCAGATAGATGGCCGCTGCAAGGCCTGCCGGACCGCCGCCGATCACGATAACGTCGTACATATATCCATTATATCATCATGGTGACGTATGTGTGCGTCGGCCGCGGAGGATCAACGCCCCAATCGCGATCGTTCCCAGGAGAATCCACTGCGTTGGCGTGAGTCCGGCCACGCGCCGATCAACGATACGCAAAAAATCCAGTAGAAAGCGGCCAACGCCGTCAATAACCAAGAACGCTCCAAAAAAGAAACCGACGCCGCGTTTCTTCCGATCAAAAATAAGGAACGTGATACCGATCAAAAATCCGAAAATAGACAGGTAGAGACCGAGATCGTGTTTCGTCTGGCCGTCCGGGTACTTCACGCCCAGCGCGAATGACGTGAGCGTGCCCGGGTGATCATGGATGAGAAAACATCCTATGCGGCCGATCCCGCACCCCCACGGCACCCCCCAAATGAGCGTATCCGCGTACTCCATCCAGTCCAGCCCCTTACGGCGCACATACCAGGTGAAAGCCGCTGCGGAGGCCAGGAATCCGCCCATAATGGCGTATCCGGGTTTGCGCGGGTCAATCGCATCCCAGGGGTGCAGCACGTAATAGCCGGAATCGTAAAAGAGGACGTGAAAGGCACGCGATCCCACCATGGCTGCAAGGAAGATCCAGAAGGCCACGTCCCACACGTGCTTGGGATTCAAGCCGCGAGACGACGCGCGCCGTGCCGCAACGTACGTCGCAACGATGAACCCGGCCGCCACGAACGTTCCCCACGTCTGGAGGACGAGGGGACCGAGAGAGTAGGTGTGGGATTCGAGCCAGGGGAGCATTATTATTGGTAGTAGGTAGTGGGTAGTGAGGGGGTGGAGTGACTGATGTGCCAAACCGTAAAAATCGGTGACTCCACCCCTTACTAGCCACTACCTACTACCACGGGGAATTTACAAAACATGGATTACTTTCAGGGCTTTCTTGTACTCATGCAGCGCCGCTTTCGCCTGCGACTGAGTGATTTCGAACGTGGACTCGTGTACCAGCTGGTTACGGAGCTTATGCGCAAACCACACGTTCCGCAGTTCGGGATATTTGTACCCCGCGAATTTCAAACGCTCTCCCATCGTCTCTCCGGGGATCGCCATGGATTTAAGCGACCCGTCCAAGAGCTTGTCTGCCTCCACGATCGCCATCTTCGCGCCTATAACGCCGGTGCCGGCGATTTTCTCGATCTCCTCCCAGCGCACCCGGATCTCCTCGCGGCTCATCCCGTGCAACTCAGGGTGCGCCAGGTAGCGCCGCAACACGATGACCATTGCGATAATGAGGAGAAGGACGATGATTCCGACAACCGCAAACGCAAGCGACGACACGTACGGAGTGCCGCGCGTGATGGGCTCAAGGTTGAAGATGGTTTCGTTCATTCGTATGTACAAGTGTACAGGTGAGCACGTGAACAGGTACTCACGCACGGACATGTACACGTGTTCACTTGTTCACCTGTTTGATGCCCACCGCCACTTCGTACGCCCTCGCGACCCTCAACAGCGTCGCTTCGTCGAACGCACGACCCGTGAGGTGCATCCCGACCGGAAACCCGGCCGCATCCCCGACCGGAACGGAAACTGCCGGTAATCCGGATACGTTCACGCCAACCGTGAAGATGTCTTCCAAGTACATCGCGAGCGGATCATCCGCCTTTTCGCCGATACGAAACGCTGTTGATGGCGACGTGGGGCTCACGAGCGTGTCGACGTGTTCAAATGCCGCCGCGTACGCGTTCTGGATGAGTGTTTGGACTCTTTTCGCCTGACGATAGTATGCGTCGTAGTAGCCGTGCGAGAGGGCGTAGGTACCCAAGAGGACGCGACGGCGGACTTCGCGACCAAAACCGGATGCGCGCGAACGCAGGTACGTCTCGAGCAGAGTGCCACCGGAGTCCCGGAGTCCGTATCGCATGCCATCGAAACGAGCCAGGTTCGCGGAAACTTCACACGGCATGAGCACATAGTAGACTGCGAGCGCCTCGTCCGCATATGGCAAGTCGACGTCGACAATCTCGGCTCCGAGCGACTTCAGCACGCCGACTGCAGCTGTGACGCGCGTGCGTACGTCGTCCGTCATCCCCTCTCCCCATGCCTGTCTCGGCAGTCCAACCCGTACGCCCTTCAAATCCTGACGTCCTGACAGCCTGATGTCCTGTGAACGGAACGGCTCGACATCCGCCGTCGTCTGATCCAACGGATCCTTTCCCTGGATCGCCTCGAAGAGGCGCGCAGTATCGTCCACGCACTTCGTGAGCGGTCCGATCTGATCGAGAGACGACGCCATGGCGATCAACCCGGAACGGGAGACCCGCCCGTACGTGGGCTTGAAACCGACGACGCCGCAGAGAGACGCGGGCTGCCGGATGGAACCGCCCGTGTCTGACCCGAGCGCCGCGAGACACATGTTCGCCGCCACGGCGACAGCGCTGCCGCCGGAGGAACCGCCGGGGACACGTTCCGGATCACGGGGGTGCTTCGTGGGCCCGTACGCCGAGTTCTCCGTAGACGACCCCATGGCGAACTCGTCCATATTCGTCCTTCCAAGAAAAACCGCGCCCTGTGCTTTGAGTTTCGCGATGACCGTGGCGTCGTTCACGCCCACGTAGTTCTCGAGGATCTTCGATCCGGCGGAACAACGGCGGCCCTGTACCAGCATATTGTCTTTCACCGCAATCGGGATGCCGTCGAACTCGCCTTGTCGAAGACCGCGCGCGCGCCGCTCGTCCGACCGTTTAGCCTCTTCCAATGCTTCGTCCAACCAAACCTCGAGGAACGCATGCAGCGCCCCGTCGAGCGACTGGATCTGACCCAGGCACGCTTCCGTGAGCGCAACCGAAGAGACGTCTCCGCTGTCGAGGAGCTCGCGAGCTTCGGTGATGGTCAGTTCGTTGAGGTGCTTCATGGCTTCAGGCATGCGATTTGGCATTTCGCATTCGGCATACGGGGTCGCTCATCCCAACATGCCAAATGCGAAATGCCATCCGTCCCTACCGCTTCGGTGCTTCAAAAATTGCCGGAACCTTCAGGAGATCATCCTGTCGTGCCGGGAAATTCGACAATATCGTCTGGCGTCCGACTTCGTCGCACGCGATGACCGCATCCTCACGGAACGACGCAGCGGCAACGGCCGGAGGAGCGGCTTCCTCAACGCCCGTCGTGTTTACCTTCTGCAAGCGGTCCACATACCCCAGTACGCCTTCCAATTCCTTTTCTGCGCGCGCTAATTCCTCATCGGACAGCCCGATGCGCGCCAAGTGCGCCAACGCGGAAACGTCTTCGCGGGTGAGAGGCATACGTGCAGAAGAGGTTACAGGATGGCACAAAATGGCTCAATAGAACCATGAACGATCAATTATTTATCCACACTTGACCGGTCTGTCATATCTTGAGACTGAATATCTATGCATGGATGCCAAACCCTTCACCTGGAACTTCCGCGGCCGCAAATCCATCCGCCTGCGGACCCATAACTACGCCGAACCGGGCGACTATTTCGTGACGATCTGCACGAAAGACAGGAAATGCCTGTTCGGAATCGTACAGAATGGCGTCATGCAGCTGAACGACGTTGGCCGGATCGTCGAACACCAATGGCTCCGTACCGCAGAAATCCGACCAAATGTATCCCTGGGTCCATGGGTCATCATGCCGAACCACGTCCACATGATCGTGACGATTCGTCATGACGACCAACCCCGATACGTCACCGTGGGTGCGCACACCCTCTGCCCCGAACAGGACCGCGAACACATGGACATCCAGCCTGGATCCGACAACACGGTCATTCCGCTTCGTTATGATGACCAACCACGCAGCACGGTAGGGGCGACCCGCTGGGTCGCCCCGAACAGGAAGATGCAGCGTACGACCCGCTGGGTCGCCCCGAACCAGGACGGAACAGCGCATCAGAAGACGGAAATGTCCGTTGGATCGATCGGGGCGACCCAGCGGGTCGCCCCTACCGGGCAGCGAGGTCCAACAAAGGGTTCAGTAGGTGCGATCATTGGTCAATTCAAACAAGCGACGGCACGACGGATACGTCGGCGTCCAGGTCAATCGTCGCTGGATGTCTGGCAACGCAACTACTGGGAATCATGCATCAATACGGAACGACAGTATGCGAACGTGGAAGAATACATCCTCAACAATCCTGCAGCGTGGGACAGGGATGAATTGAATCCCGCTACGTAATCATCTTCAAAAACTCTTTCTCATCCAATATCTTCACTCCCAGTTTCTTCGCCTTGTCCGCCTTTGACCCGGGGTCTGCGCCGACGACGACGTAGGTGGTCTTCTTGGACACGGCCTCGGATGCATCGCCGCCAAGCGCGCGGATTTTTTCCTTCGCTTCCTCGCGCGACAGTGCATCCATCGTTCCTGTGAACACCCACGAGGTACCGGTCAGCTTGCCGGCTGCCCGTTGCACAGCGCGTTCAACGTGCACCACGTCGAGCAGATTCAGAACGCGCTTGACTTCAATATGATCCTTGAAAAATCCGATGATCGAATCGGCGACGATCTCGCCGATGCCCCCGACCGACATAAGTTCATCCTTTAAAGCGGCACGAAACGCATCAAACGTACCAAAATGCCTCGCCAGGTCCGTGGCCGTTTCTTCACCCACGTGCCGGATGCCAAGCGCATTCACGAACCGGTCGAGCGGGATTCGCGTATGCGCCTGGATTTCATCCACGAGTTTTTTCGATGAGACGTCCGCGAATCCGTCGAGGCCCAGAAGGTCCTCTGGCGTGAGCTTGTACAAATCCGCGGGCTCGCGAACGAGCCCTTCCTGCAGCAGCTGTT
>DATMXG010000122.1:0-9776 GCA_035561755.1 Methylomirabilis sp. (SeqCode) | reverse complement strand
AAGTCTCTCATCACCAAATCCATGTCATCCAGGAAAAGCTCAACAATCGCCCGAGAAAGGGTCTTGGCTACCAAAGCCCCAATGAACGGCTCCGAGAGCTCAAGGCTTCAGGAGTGGTGCATTGCTAACTTGAATTCATCGCCTACCGACGCGTCACACCGCGCGCTATGATGTCCGCATTATGGCCACGAAAATCCGCAAATCAGACGTCCTCCCCGGCGAAGGCAGAACATTTCCGGGCGCTGGCCCACGCAGCATCGCCGTATACCACAAGGATGACGGCACGTTCGTGGCCCTCTCCGCCGACTGCCCGCACAAGCATTGCGACGTGGTCTGGAATTCGAATGAAAAAACCTGGGACTGCCCGTGCCACGCCTCCCGCTTCAAGCCCGACGGACGGCTGATCCAAGGTCCGGCGGTGGATCCGCTCCGGAAATTGTCGAGCGTGGACCTAGGGGAAGAACTCGAGGTGAACGAATAAGTGGCCGAGACATATCCAGTGGGTCACGAATTACGGATATGGAACCGAATGAACGAATGTACCGACGAGAGAATTAGTAATTTGTATATTCGCATGAGTCATTCGTAATTCGTAACCCATATGCACGACGTCCTCATCATCGGCGCCGGACCTGCTGGCCTACAGGCTGCGCTTTTCACCGCGCGGGCCGGTTTGAAGACACTCGTGGCGGGCGATCCGGCGAAGAGTGCGCTCGCGGACGGCGCGAAAATCGGGAATACCTTCGGCATCCTGGGCGAGCCGCCCGGGCACGCCCTCCTCGCGAACTCGATCGCGAATGTGAAGACGTACGGCGGCGAGTTCGCCGCAGACGAAGTGGTGGACCTGCGCAAGCGGGACGACAGCGTCTTCGCCGGGAAAACGGCGTTGGGCACGGCCCTCGAGGCGAAGACGGTCGTGATCGCGACCGGAGCCGGGTACGTGAGCGCGGGCATCGAGGGCGAACAGGCGTATCTGGGCAAAGGCGTGCACACCTGCGTGGCCTGCGACGGGTACTACTACAAAGGGAAGACGGTCGCGGTGGTGGGCGAAGGGCATTTCGCGGCCGAAGAAGCGCTCGAGCTCATGGCATACACGAACAAGATCACGATCTTCTCTCAGGGCAAGGAGTGGACCATGCCGCCGGACATCCAAAAAGCACTGGCGGACAAGCGCGTCTCGCTGCGCAACAACCGGATCGTGAAACTTGTCGCAACACAGACCGTGACGGGCGTCGGGCTGGAAGACGGGACCGTGGTCACGGCAGACGGCGTGTTCCTCGCGCTCGGGACGACGTCTTCCATAGCTTTCGCGCAGAAGCTCGGCGTGGAACAGCTGGCCGGTTTCATCGCGATCGATCGCGACGGAAAAACGAACGTAGAAGGCGTATACGCAGCCGGCGGCTGCACGGGCGGCAACCAGCAAATCGCGAAGTCCGCGGGCGAAGGATGCAACGCCGCCGTCGCCATCATCAAGAAACTCCGCGGCGTGGCGCAGTACTCGGATCAGACATAACGCTCACGAGACTGGATATCAAACGACGAGCGTCATCGCTCGTCGTTTGATGGTGCACAGGGTGGGGGTCGAACCCACAATCCCTTGCGGGAACCAGCTCCTAAGGCTGGCGCGTATGCCAATTCCGCCACCTGTGCGAAGGACCGAGCATACTCGAACACCTCCCCCATATCAAGCGTGGCATCGGCACGCCCCGCACCCGTACCCCTTGCACTCCTTCCCCTTCTCGATCCGGACGAACACGCGGCCGCCTTCCACCTTCGTCTCGTAGAACGGCACCTGGTCGTGTAACCCCTCGGGGCCTTTCCCGTCCTTCACCGAGTACTGCCAACCGTGCCACGGACACGTCAAATATCCCTGAATGATCTTCCCCTGCCAGAGCGGCCCTTTCTGGTGCGCACAGTAGCCGAAGAACGCGAGGACACGGCCTTCGTGCAGGAAGAGCGCAATCGGGAATCCGTTCATGTCAACGCGACGCCCCTCGCCCGGTTTCAAGTCCGACAACGCACAGACGTTCGTCCAGCCATTCGACGCGCCACCAGCGACCGGCGACCGGCTTCGGCGTTCCTGCGCGTTCCTAATCCACCCAGCCGCGTGCGAACCCATCACGAGCACAAACAGGCCAATGACCGTCCACTGCGCCCACGGATCTTGCGCGAGCGCGGCGCCGAAATACAAGTGGAGGACAGCCGAGACGTACGCGACGTACACGAGCACGTGGAGCTGTTTCCATCCATTCAATACTTTGAAGAGGCGCGGGGCAAAACCCCACGGCGCAACAATCACCCAATAGACGATGAACGCTGCGAACGCGGGGTATGTCCACGACGACACATCGCCCGTCTTTTTCCAGATGCCTGTTGCGATCCAAATCTCAATCAGATAGACGACGAAGAAAGCCGCATGCACGATTGCCCATGTCTTCCACGGAACGTGCTTCTGGAACCAGTCCCACGACGTAACAGCGAGCACGGCCATCACGAGGAGCGCCGTGGATCCGAAAAAGATGAATTCGACACGCCATGACCCAAGAATATCTCCCTTAAAGTACAGGGTAATGATGAGGTTCGAGTGTAAGAGCGCGAGCAGGAACGAAGTAACTCCAAGATGTCGCCTGTGCTTGTACCACTCACGGACACGAACGCTGAAGCGCGACCACGGACCAATCAGGAGAACCACGTGCAGGAGGAGATACGCAAGGAGCGCCGTCGCGCGAAGCGTAAACGTTTGTCCATCCACGGCGTTGAAGTACAGCCGACCAACAACGAAGATCGCCGCAATGCCCGTCGCGAGCAACGCATCCGTTCGGTCACGAACCCACCATGCGTATGCGGCGGCGGCGAGGCAGAGCGCGACGACGCTCCACGGCAACGAGGCGAGCATCGTCGTCGAGAACGGCGTCGCGAGGATGAACGACAATACGACCGCGAGCGTGAGCGGGATGCGGTGATGCCGGAGGAAGCGGAGGATTGGCTGCATGCCTCGTTATCTTCCCGTACGGGCGACTCGCTGGGTCGCCCCGAATGACATGAAGAGTAATGCTAGTTCGCGTTCGGCTGCACTGGCGTTGGCGGCGGGATGTTCGGCGGCGGTGCAGGCGGCGCGGTCTGCACCGTGGGCGCGACCGTCCGCCCGGGTTCCGGGACCGGCACCGGTTTGGCACACCCTTGACCGAGCGTGACGATGACTCCGACAGCGACGAAAAACAGGCGTCTCATATGAAAGACAGGATACCTCATGAAAACGACCGTGGCGATCCGCAAGACCTGCTCCGTCAGCCGAGGAGACGCTCTGCTTCGGCGATGCAAGTGGCTTCAAGCGCCGCGACGGAGGCTTCCGATTCGCGATGTCGTTGCGCCGGAATGTCAAGAATGAGCGAACCGAACAGCCGGTTAAAGAGCATGGTTGTCACATCGTCTGCCGACACCACGTCGGACAATTCGCCTCGGACCGCGGCGAGCCAAGTTTCCGTGATGTCCCGAACTGCGGAGGGCGTCCGACGGCGCTCCGGGAGCGCCATCCACTGACCCCACAAGGGAAACGCGACGTCGTACCCCGGTTGCCGCCAGCTCCAAAAATGGTTCGCGAAGACGACGTACGTTCCGTCCGGTGCGACTCGGACGTCTGCTCCCGTCAGATGTGCATGCATGAAACGCGGCGGAAGGCCGCGTACTCCCCCGAGGACCCGTTCGCGGAGTCGTTCCAGGAGCGGAGCGTGCCGTTGGACGACGGAGGCGTCGCGCTCACGCGCGACCGTGAGCCAACCGTCGAACTGCTGCGCGCAGAATGCCGTGATATCGCCCTCCGGCGCGGGCCAGAACGGTTCTCGAACTGCCTCCCGGTACGCGCGATAGAACGGCATGAACGCGCGCGCCGCCGCGTTCGAGACTCCCACTGAATCGAACAGCATCCGACCGTCCGCGTATTCGTCTATCGACCACGCGTATCCCTTCCCGTCGTCGAACGGTCGCGTAGCGTATGTGATCGGCGGGCGCACGCGCGAACCTTCCGCCTGACGACGGAAGGACGCGCGAATCGTTTCCTCATCAATCTCGAGTTTCAGGTTCTCAATGCGGAGGAGCGCCGGTCGTCCCTCGAGCGTCCCTCGGACGCGCACGCGCCACGTCTTCGAAGGATCATAGATGAAACGACGCTGGACCTCGCCGTCCGGCACGAACCCGGTCGCGCGCGCGACATCTTCGATGGCACGGTTCGCCCACGGAGCGAAGTCTTGGTGCGTCGCGAACTTTTCCACGATCCTGTTTTGCATAACATTCAAATCCTCCAAGCGACAAGCTACGCCCTCTCCACGCTCCCTCCGCCGCCTACTGGCGGCGTTCGGGATGACAACGGGATGCGCTTAGGCGCGTTCCACGTACTCCCCCGTGTCCGTATTCACGATGACCGCCTCGCCTTCCTTGATAAAAAGAGGTACGCGGACGGTGAACCCGCCATCGGTCTTCGCGTCTTTCGTGACGTTGCCGCTCGCCGTATCGCCCTTCACGGCCGGCATGGTCTCCGTGATTGTGAATGTCATTTTCTTCGGAAGCTGGAGCGCGATCGGCCGTCCATCGTACATCGCGAGGACGACTTCGAGCCCTTCGCGCAGGTACTTCCCCTGATCTCCCGTTTCTTCATCGCCCATCGTGAACTGCTCATACGTGGCATTATCCATGAACGTATACCCGGTGGCGTCGTGGAAGAGGTACTGCATGTTGCGGTACTCCACGTCCACGATGTCCACGGACTCGGAGACCTTGAACGTTTGTTCGAGCGTGCGGCCGGTCTTCACGTTCTTCACGCGCGTACGCACGAAAGCCGCCCCTTTGCCGGGGTTGATGTGCTGAAACTCGGTGACAACCCACGGGTCGCCGTTTAATAGCAGCACGATCCCCTTTTTGATCTCGGATGGAGATGACATATACCAAATATCGTCGTCCTATCGTCATCCAGAGGAGCAGAGCATCGAAGGACGCGCTGAGTATGCGCGATTCCTTCAATCGCGTCAACGCCTCGCGTGTGCCATAATTCCTCCATGGTATACCTGCTCACGTTCCTGAGCGCCATCGCAAGCATCATCGGGAACGTTCTCGGAAAAGTGTGGGCCGACCGCCAGGATCTCCGCTGGCTCGCGTGGATGTTCGTGAGTTTCACGATCTCGAGCCTCGCCTATGCGTACTCGCTCCGCTACGGGAAGTACACGATCGTGAATGCCATGTTCTATGCGATCGTGCCGGTCATCACCGCGGTAACCGGCATATATTTTTTTAAAGAAAAGCTCACCACCCTGCAAACGACAGGACTCCTGCTCGGAGTCGTTTCAATCATCCTGCTCACGATGGAAGGGAAGGTGGCGCGGTAGCAGCACCGCCCGCGAGTTCACGCCGGACGTTCCGGAAGATTCCGAATCCGTTCCTTGAACTGCGCAAGCGCGCGCAGCTTAGCCTGAGTTTCGGCGTAGACTCTTGGATTCATATCGCGGTACTCCCATAGTGAATCCAACTCCCGGGCGGCATTCTCTTCGGCGTGATCGAGTTCACGCAGAAAATCTACTGTCGGACGGACACCGACCGCAACGGCGTCGAGTCCTTGCCGGATCGACTGTGCAGACCGCTCGACGGACTCCATCCGTCGCATCCTACCCGCGCGGAGCTCTTCCACGCGCGCCATCACGTCTTCCGTGGTTTCATTCCCGAATCGCGTTTGCGCGATAACCTCCTGCGCGGCGCCCCGTTGAAGCGACAGTCTTGCGGCTTCTGATTCCTGCAGAAGTTGCTTAGCGCGCTCATGCATGAGCGATGCGACGGAAATTTCCGGCGTCGACTCCTTCACATCCCTCTGTTTGTATATGCCGGGAACGGGCATGTTGCTCAACCTGCCCTCGGGCGACCGGTAGACGGTCTTCTTGGGATCGATCTTTTCCGGCTGACCCTGACCAGCAGACGGCATCGTTTCGCCGAGTTTCATATCTGTGTATGGTAGCGAAAGACGCACAACCGCACCAGACTCACAACCCGAACCGCTCCCGCACGGGGAACGGCACCACGTCGTTCATGGACGACGCACCCGTGAGCAACATTACGAGCCGGTCCACGCCGAACGCGATCCCCACCGACTCTCCCATGCTCGGGAGGTCGGACAAGAAGCGCTCGTCGAGCGCCCACGTCTTCTTTCCGAGCGAGCGACGGAGCTCCTGCTCTTCAAGAAAGCGACGGCGCTGTTCATCCGCATCGGCCAATTCAACAAACCCGTTCGCGAGTTCGAGGCCGCCGATATAGAGCTCGACGCGCTCGGCGAACCGGTCATCGTCTTTGCAACGACGTGCCAGCGCGGCCTGCGACACCGGATAACGATGCAGGAACGTCGGAACTTCTGCGACTTTCGATTCAATCTCTGAGAGAAAAACTTTGAAGTACAGGTCGTCCCACGTATCTCCGTCTGCGACCGTCTGCCCATGCTCGCGCACGACCGCAGCCATAGCCTCGCGGTCGCCGACGAGGGACGCAAGATCGACGCCCGCATATTCCTTCCACGCCCGCTCGCAGGTCAGACGGCGGAAGGGTACGGCTGGCATTTGGCATGTAGCATTTGGGGTCTCATGGACGACCATACGGATCATTGCTTCCGCTTCGTCCATGAGACCCGTGAGGTCGCTGTTCTTCCGGTACCACTCCAGCATCAAAAATTCGGGATCGTGCGCGCCGTCCCACGGCTCGTTGTTCCGGAAGCACGGGCCGAGGTCGTAGATGTTGTCGAATCCGGCTGCAAGGAGCCGCTTCATCGCATACTCGGGCGACGTAATCAACGCAGCGGCATGCCGTTCGGGGCACACGAACCTGCCCTGAGCAACGCCGGATGGGTGCGCCCCTTCCGGGGACACGACCTCCGTCCACATCGGCTCAAGGTACGGTTCCTGTCCAGGGAGCCCCACAAGGCGAGGTGTGTGCATCTCAAGATACCCACGCTCGTCGAAGAAGCGACGAATGAGCTTGATAGTGGCAGAACGCTGTTTCAACTTTCCGGAATCCATATAAGCAAAAATCCCCCGTGTCACCGAGGGACCTTGCCGGTTATCGAACCAAATATGGCAGTAACGCCATATGCCGCGCGCGCTTGATGGCATTCGCGAGCTTGCGCTGGTGCCACGCACACACGCCGGAGCGCTTGCGCGGCACGATCTTCCCGAACGAGGACAGGTAGCGCCGGAGCGTATTCGTGTCCTTGTAGTTAATCGCGCTCACGTTCTGCTGGCAGAACCAGCACGGACGGTCGACTTTCTTCTTTTGGGTCATGGCCATAATGGGGGTCACGAGCTCCTGAAGGACGGATCTGTAGAGATGCCGCTCAACGAAGTTGGTGATGGCTCGGATGATTGATGTGACGGGTTTCGGGAGCCGGTTGCCCCGCCGTCGGCGGAGCAACCGGCAAGAGCCTGCCCTGAGCGAAGCCGGATGGGTTACCCGATAACCGCATTCGATTTAGAAAGGAATATCTTCTACTTTGATTTCCTGCTCTCCCATCGTCTTGTCGACCGCAGGCGCGGGCGCCATAGGCGCGATGGGTGCATACGTCGGCGCTGAAGCGGACGCGATCGACCCTGCTGACGCGGGGGCTCCGCCCTGTGGGGGCCGGTCGAGCATGATCACGTTGTCGGCCACGACCTCCGTCTTCTGGCGCTTCTGCCCGTCCTGGGTTTCCCAGTCGCGAGTTTGGAGGCGGCCTTCCACGAACACACGGCGGCCTTTCACGAGATACTGCCCGCAGATGTCGGCAAGCTTGCCCCAGGCCACGATGTTGTGGAATTCAGTCTTCTCCTGGCGCTGACCGGCGCTGTCCGTCCACACGCTGGACGTGGCAACGCTGAAGTTGGCGACCGTCTGTCCGCTCGTGGTGGTTCGAAGTTCCGGGTCACGGGTGAGATTGCCAATGAGCTGGGCGCGATTGAGACTCATCATACTGGTTGGTAAGGAAGGCGGAACGTCCGTCGCCGGTCGCGGGGGAAACCGGCGGGAACGCCCGCGGCGTAAAGAATGAAGCGGGGATCCAGTACATCCAGCGTGACAGGTTCAAGCCCCATGTCAAGACGAAAATACTCCGCTTTGTTACGCCTTTTCTTCAAGCGCCGCGTCAATTTTCTTCTGAAGTTCCTCTGGGGACAACTGCTCGACTGCCGATGCCGGAGCCTCTGCGGGCTCCGCTCCCTCAAGGGCGGCCACGCCTTCCTTCTGAGCCTGTACGACCTTTTCCTTATCCGCCCGTTCCGCCGGTTTTGCGGCCTTCAAGCGGCGGGTTCGATCATCGCGTCCCTCCACGGTCACTTCTTGGAACTGGACGAGGTCAAACTTCTCCTCGCCGGCCTCTTCCGCCTTCAGAATGAGGTGGCGCAGCACCTGATCAGGCGAGAGACGGAGCGCATTATTGATATCCGCGAGTGCGGCGGGTTCAGCCGTGAATCGCACGAGCACATAGTGCCCGTGGCGCTGGTGCTTGATGGGGTACGCCAGACGGAACTTCCCGAGGCGTACGGTCTTCGCGATCGCCGCTCCCGCTTTCGTAAGGATGGCGCTCACGCTCACTTCGACGTTGCCGACAGCCTCCTCCGTGAAGGAGGTCGGCACGATATACATGAGTTCGTACTCGATCATACGTATGGCATGGTCCCGTTATCAGGGACGCCCCGATGGATGTCGGAGCATGGCCAGCCAATAGATTGGTTAAGTTCGCAGACGTTACGCTGCTCATTGAAACTCGTCAATGTACGGGTACGATCTGAAAACAGACCCACAGTGCCTCGCGGCCTGAACTGAAAACGCCCCGTCCGTGTGATCGGACAGGGGCGCTTCGAGCCGGGCGAGTGCCCGACGATGGAACGAACGTCCATCCGCCCGTCCCGCAAAGCGGGATTCAAACGAATGGGAGATCCGAAGGCGGATCTCTAGGAAAAGGGCATTGGTGTGTCCGTCAGCCTGCCGATTGAAGGCGAAGACCGATGGAGCGGCGCGTACGCGCCTGCGAGATGATGTGGTCGTCATCCGCCGCCCGTGAGGGCTCGACGGGTGATCCGGCACAATGTGCCGCAGCCGATCAGATGACCGTCACGCCGGTCCCGAAGGACGAAAGATGCGACGGATTGGACGACCCCGGGACGGGACTAGCCAACGGAAGGCGCTGCGGCGCGGAGCGTCTGGACGTACTTGGGGTCGAGCAGGTCCGCAACCCGGAAAAGCACATTCCCGCCGCGGTCATCGAAGCACCGGAACTGGCGCTTCATTACCGTCACCGCGAGGTTGTACAGGACCGTGAGCTCCGAGTCGTGCTCGATCGCGCACACCACGTGGCCTTCGTGGAGTTCGTTCCACCCCGCGAGACCATTGTATGCGCTGATCCGCTTTTCGCTCCGCATGTCCAGATGCGACACGCGAATGTCCGGCGGCGCGAGCGTACCCTTGGCGGTTGCGATGTTCGGATGCGTGGCCACTTCGAGGTCATCGAACGACCCGCCAGTCACGGTCAGTTCGGGACCATCGTCCTCACCGCCCAGGACGAGCGTCCGCGTGAGGGGACGCGGCATCTCGGGGAAAGCGAGCGTGCCCGGCGACGGTTCGAGGCATGCCTCGAGCTCCGCCACCTGCGCCTCGAGCTCCTTCGTGCGCGCGTCGAGCCGGGCATTCTCCGCGAGGAGCCTGCCGTGCCCTTCAGCGTCGTCGGCCCTTGGAGCTCTCGCCTTGAGGTTTATGAGCTCCACCGTCTTGTTCTCGAGCGC
>DATMXG010000121.1:0-4400 GCA_035561755.1 Methylomirabilis sp. (SeqCode) | reverse complement strand
GAACGAACGCGTGGGCGGGCTGCTCGACAACCCGATCTACATGGGCGCGTACCAGATCTTCAATCTGTTCTTCCTGGCGCTCCTGTTCCTGAAAACCACGTCCAAACGGGCACGTGCGTTGTACGTGGCGGCCGCGTTCATCGATATCGCCGCGTTTCTCGCGGCCCAGTCGCGCGGCGCATTCCTCGGGCTCGTGGCAGGCGTCGGCGTGTTCGTGCTGTACTACGGCCTCTTCACCAAGAGCAGGAAGGCGAAAGTCGGCATCTTCGGAGCCGGAGCGGCCGCCGCCGCAACATACGGGGTTCTGTTCTTGTTGCGCGACATGCCGTTCGTGGCCGGGAACAGTATTTTAAATCGCCTCACGCACTTCACGGGTGCCACGACCACGCGCTTCATCGCCTGGGAGATTGCATGGAAGGGATTTTTGGAGCGGCCTCTCACGGGTTGGGGGCTTGATGCGTTCCATATTCTTTTTAATCTGAAATACAACCCGAAGTCGCTTGAGTTCGGGTACTACGAAACGTGGTTCGACCGCGCACACAACACGATTCTCGACGTACTCGCCATGACCGGCCTCCTCGGGTTCGTTACGTTTTTTGCCATTTTCGCCACGTTATTTTTCCTCGTTTGGCGCGCATGGAAAAAAGGCTGGATCGATCTCCCGATCGCCGCGGTGTTGACGGCGCTGCCCGTTGCATACTTCGTTCAGAACCTGTTCGTATTCGACCACCCTGCCGCGTTTTCCATGAGCTACCTCATGTATGCGCTCATCATCGCTACCACGCGCGGCGATTTCGTGGGGAAAAAAGAGGACGCGCCTACCGCGAGCGGAAAAACGGAAGGGGCTGTTACGCGCGCAGCTCCATGGACTGCGTTCATCATCTTGCAGATCATGATGCTCGTGGTGGTGTGGCGGTATTCGGTGCTGCCTTTCAAAACTTCCATGCTCGCCATTCGCGCGAATGTGTTGCGCGGGCGAAGCATCGAAGAGTCCTGGAAGGTGATGAAACAGGCGGGATCGATCCCGACCCCGTACCTGGACGAGCAGACCTTCCTCCTCTCGCGCGACCTGATCGGGATGGCGGGAAACGGGCAGCTCGGTCAGCTTCCATACTGGCGCGAGATGTACGACCATGCGAAGAAGATCACAGACGCCTTTGCCGCCCAGCACCCGCGAAATACGCATACGCACTTTATCTACGCGCGCATGGTTCACGAACTCCTGCCCCTTATCCCGCAGGAAGAACAGCCGAAAGAGATCGCGCTCGCCGAGCGTGAGTACAAATTGGCCATTGAAACATCGCCCAAGCGCCAGCAGCTCTACTACAGCCTCGCGCGGCTGTACTCGATGCTCGGGAAGAAAGAGGAGTCGCTCGACGCGTTGAAACAGGCTCTCGACTTCAACAAGAACATCGGGGAGAGCTGGTGGTACGTTGGCGTAACCGCGTGGTTCGACCTCGGAAAAGCCGACGAGGGCGCGGAGGCGCTCCTCCAAGCCATGAAGGCGAAGAATGCGTACACGCTGCGTACGGTGCGGGAGGCACTCATGCTGGCGCAGGCGGCCGAGATGAAGAATGATCCGGAAGCCCTGAAGAAGATCATACCCACGCTCCCGCAACTCGGTGGCGGCAGTGCCACGCTGTATCTGGACATCGCGCGTATCATGGAACGAGCCGGTCTTCTTCAGGAACGGAACCTCATCTTAAATGCGCTTCAGCAGATCGAGCCCTCCATTGCGCCGAAGCTCGAAGCGCTCCGGAACGGAAACGCCACATCCATCGACGCCTCGATCGAACAAACGCCTATCGTCGTGGACATTAACCCGCCGGCGCCGGAACCGACGGCGGCAACGGGGACGTCCGTGAATGACCCATCGGCGACCGTAGCGACGACGGTTCAGAACGGGAGTAAGGGGCCGAGGAGGTAAGACCGTTCGAACACGTGAACACGCGGGCAAGCGAGCAAGAGCAGGTGAACACGCGGGCAAGCGAGCAAGAGCAGGTGAACGAGTGAACACGCGGACAAGTGACCGGGTGAGAGGCACACTCCACACCTGAACTCTTGTTCACATGTTCACTCGTTCACCTGCTCTTGCTCGCTTGCCCGCGTGTTCACATGTTCACCTGAACAGAGAAAACGTCGCCTCCCACATAGCGCGGTCGGTGAAGCGTGATTCGACGGTCGTCCGCGCGCGGCGACCAAGGCTGCGGGCGCGTTCGGAGTCGGCGAGCGCGCGTACGATCGCATCCGCGAGAGTGGTAGGATCGTTTGGCGGCACCACAGCGCCAGCTTCTCCGATCATCCAGCGGTTGGCGCCCACGTCCGTGACGATACAGGGAAGTGCGGCGGCCATTGCTTCCAGAAGCGTCCAGGGCATCCCCTCTTTCGCGGACGGGAGGACGAACGCTTCCGCGCCTTTCAATAACGCGGACGCGTCGGCATGGGCGCCGGGAAACGAGACGATTTCGTCCAAACCGAGCGCGTGCCGCTTCGCTTCGAGCGCGGCTCGTTCCTCTCCGTCGCCGATCACGATCGCGCGGAGGTCGGGAATGCGCTTGCGTGCGATCGAGATGGCGTTGAGGTACATTGTCAGGTTTTTTGTGGGATAGAAATTCGCGATCGTGAGAAGGAGCGGCGCCGTCTCCGGCACGGTAGCGCCGGACGGTACGCCATTCCGCCACACGCCGCGCACAATGGCGCGCGCTTCGTCCCGCGGAAGGAGTGATGCGTCGAAGGCAGTGAGATCCAAACCGTTCGGGATCATTATGAGACGGTCGCGAGGGGTGATGCGGTATCGCATGGCAAGTTCTTCGTCGCCGGGATGAAGCACGATGATGACATCCTTCAGCCGTGCGCTGATCTGTTCGCTCCAACGCCGCACCGCCTTTTGAACGGACGATACGGGATCGAGAAACGACCAGCCACCGATGCGGTACACGACGCGCGGGACATTTGCCCCGCCTTCGGCGCGGCGAGCGATTCGAGCGGCAATGCTGCCCACGATGCCGGCTTTGGAGCTGTGCAGGTAGGCGATATCGGGTTTCCATTCGCGCATCAGCCCAACGAGTTCGCCAACAGCGCCGATGTCCGCGAATGGGGCGATGTTCCGCCGAATACGGAGCAGACGGCGGTAGGGAATGTTCGATTCGTGGCAACGCTTCTCTAATTCACCGGTTCCTCCGGCGCACACGAGCACCTCGAATCCGCGCTGCCGCGCTTCCTGCGCCGCGCGCCACACGTACGACTGCACCCCGCCCCATTCCGCCTGGGTGATGACGAACAGGAGACGCTTGGAATATCCCATGGTTGAGGCTAGAGTAGGGGGGCGCTCATCAAATAGCAAGGAACCTCTGAAAAACGCGATCCGCTCGCGTTTCGCCCGGAAACATCCTCGTCGTATTCACATACGCCTGCGGTGTTTCCGGGCTCCAACGCTTCGCGTCTCATCGTTTTTCAGAGGTTCGTTCGGTCCTGGATGATCTCCATGTGCGGCCCTTGGTCGGTCATTGCCCTCCTCAGGGCGACAATCATTCAATATTCATGTGCGGTATTGCAGGCATCGTCACGCGCGACGGATCAACTCCTGACGAGGGGTTGATTCGGCGCATGATGGACGCCATCCCGTACCGCGGACGTGACGGAGAGGGAGTCTGGGTCAAACCC
Source organism: Methylomirabilis sp. (SeqCode) (assembly GCA_035561755.1). Classification (GTDB taxonomy): domain Bacteria; phylum Patescibacteriota; class Patescibacteriia; order 2-12-FULL-60-25; family 2-12-FULL-60-25; genus 2-12-FULL-60-25. Next base: position 737 of record DATMXG010000121.1, on the reverse strand, counting down.
GGAGTCGGTCTGGGCCACCGGCGGCTCGCAATCGTTGATTTGTCGCCCATGGCCGCGCAGCCGATGTCCACAACGGACGGCAAATTCACGATTGTCTATAACGGCGAGATCTACAACTTTCGTGAGTTGCGCGATGAACTTTCACGACTCGGATCGTCTTTTCGTTCAACGTCTGATACCGAGGTCATCCTCGAAGCGTACCGACGGTGGGGAGGGGACTCCGTGAAACGTCTGCGCGGGATGTTTGCGTTCGTCATCTGGGATGCTGCGTCGCGTCGTCTTTTTTTCGCCCGCGACCGTATCGGAAAAAAACCGTTTTTTTACCGCATTCTAAAAAACGGGTCGTTCGCTTTCGCATCTGAACTCAAAGCGCTTATCCCGCTCGAACCGGTTACGGCCGATCTTGGAGCGTTACGTCAATTCATCGGACTGCAATACGTTCCACCACCGCGCACGGGTTTTAATGAAATCATCGGCGTCCTGCAGGGCCACCGCGGGTTCGCGGATGCGAACGGCGTCAGCACCGAGTCGTACCACACATGGGAGGACCCTTCGCTTGCGCTCATGGTGACAAACGATCCATCGAAAGACATCCTCACATTGTTAGACGACGCGGTGAAGACGAGGCTGCTGGCGGACGTTCCCGTTGGCGCATTTTTGAGTGGCGGCGTGGACTCCGCGGCCGTCGTTGCACTGGCGACGAAACATCTGGATCGTCCGCTTCGTACGTTCACGAT
>DATMXG010000120.1:0-18590 GCA_035561755.1 Methylomirabilis sp. (SeqCode) | reverse complement strand
GTCATCGGCATCGCGTCCGTCATCCTCATGTTGTCCGTGGGCCAGGCAGCGCAGTCGTACCTGCTCTCGCAAGTCGCGGCATTCGGAAGCGACCTCGTAATCGTCACGAACGGCCGAGGCGACGAGATGGAAACCGGTCCTCCGGACGTCACTCAAAAACTGACGTTGACCTACGACGACTACAAGCGACTGAAGCGGGAGACGTGGGTTCGGAACGCCGCCGCGAGCGTGATGAGCACTGACGTTGTGACCTATGGACCGATCAGTAAGTTCGTCTCCGTGGGCGGCAGCACGCCGGACGAGCCGATCATGTTCAACTCGGAGATTGATCGCGGTCGCTTTATCCAGGACGACGACGTGAACTCATACGCAACCGTGATCGTTCTCGGCGCCGGCATCGCGGATGACCTGTTCGGAGAACAGGATCCGATCGGCCATCAGGTGAAGATCAATAAAAGGAATTTTCGCGTGATCGGCGTGATGAAGCACGCAGGCGCTCGATTCTTCTCCGAACCGGATGAGGAAGTATACATCCCGGTCACGTCCGCGCTCCGCCTGTACAACAAAGATCGTCTCAACTTCATCATGCTAAAAGCGACCACCGGCGTAAATGAAGCGAAGGAGCTCGTGCGCGTGACGCTCCGTGAATCCCATAACCTCAACAATCCGAAAGGCGTCCTTTCCAAAGACGACTTCCGCGTGGCCACGCAGGAAGACGCGGTACGGAATGCGGGAATCATCAGCAACATCTTGCAGATTCTGCTTGCGTCCGTAGCCGCCATCTCGCTCCTCGTTGGCGGCATCGGCATCATGAACATCATGTACGTGAACGTGACGGAACGGACGCACGAAATCGGCCTGCGTAAGGCGCTCGGCGCAAAACGAAACGACGTGATGAACCAATTCCTCGCCGAAGCCGTATTCCTCACGCTCATGGGCGGGGTTATTGGCGTCGCGACTGGTCTTGCATTGAGCTGGGCGGCCATTCAAATAATTCTGCAATTTCAGGGAGGCTGGTCGTTTATCCTCCCGTGGAACGGAATCGTGCTCGGGTTCAGCGTCTCGTTCGCTATCGGGCTCCTATTCGGCTTCTTCCCTGCACGGAAAGCATCTCGGCTTCATCCCATCGAGGCCCTGCGGTTTGAGTAGACCCATGGCCTATTTGTACGGGCTGGCATGAGACCCGCCCCCTACGAACGAATGAAGCTCGTGTGCTATAGTCAGCCTACGACAGTCCTAATTCTCTCGTAACAAGTGTAGCCGACATACAACGCGCATCATGCGGCACTCCGCTCACCGGGGACGGCGACGTGAAGTGTTCACAATGCGTAGTGGAAATGACGTATGACGCCGAAGCCTGCACCTGCGGGCGGTGCGGCAATACGGTCAAGACGACGGTCGCGAAGTGCGACGATTGTCTCGGCTATCGCTATACCCCTATGAAAAAAGGAACGGAACAGCCTAAGAAGAAAAAAACGCACTTCAAAGCCGGGCTCCTGGCCGGTGCCGTGTTCGGTCTCGCGGCCGGCATTTTCATGTCTTCAAAAGAAGGGAAGAAGCTGGCCAAGAGCCTTCAGGCAAAAACGAAGGAAATCCAGAATCGACTCATGAAAGAAATGAAGAAGGCCGTGAACATCAGCGAAACGACGTACGAAGACGCGATCGATCGCGTATTGGCCTACTACACGAAGAGCCGACAGATCGCGAGCAAAGAAGTGCCGGCGCTCAAACGCTATCTCATGGGAAAATGGCACATGGTGCAACGGGAGATGAAAGCGACGGGGAAAAAGTAGGGGAGTTGAGAAAACCAAAAAACCTAACTACCCAGCTGGCGTATTCACCAGCTAGATTGTTAGGTTTTTCGATTTATTGAATCGTGGGTTATACTCAATATATGACGTTTCCAAGAACCCTCGCAGTATTCGCGTTCATACTACTGCAAGGCGCAGGGTGCTGGACCAAAGCGCCAACGTACGTGAAAGCCACTCCGAGCGCTCCAGTGGAGGTGAAGCCCAACGTGGAAGGCGCAAAGGCGTCCACCGGAGGAGCCGATGCCACAATCACCCCTCAGATCGCGACGGAGTTTCTTGTTAGCGCCTTACCGATTCCGAAAGATCCTTGGACGGCAGCCGATCCTGTCGAATCAAGGCAGCCGGTCCCGTTGCCGGACGGAACACGATCCGAAGTGACACGCGTGGATCGCGAGTACCGAAAAAACGGCAATGCAGAGCAGAACATCAGGATCAGCATCACGGACACGCGTGGCATTCCGGCCCTGCTGCTTTTCATGAATTCGTTCGAGGCGTACAACAATCCGTCCGGGTACCGAAAGCCGCTCACATCCCCGAATGCGGCAACCTGGCTCACATACGCGCTCGGTCCGAACGGAGCGGAGAACGGCACGGGATCGGTGATCCAGGTGTATCGCGAGCGGTTCCTCATCCAGATCGACGGAGGCACCGGAGTTTCAGCGGATGAACTCGAGGCGTTCGTTCGATCATTCGACGCCGACGCGTTGAAGTAACATGAGCAATACGGACATCCTGCGCCTGTCCGAGGCGGACCTCCTGCCGCCCGGGTTCATCCAGCACTACGTTTTTTCCATCGAAGTGGACGGGTACAAAGGCGAGGCGGAAGTGGACGGGTATCACCCATCGTCGCGTGAAGCGATCGAAATTTGCCAGAGCGAATCAATGGGTGAGTCTCCCAAACCCGGGCAGAAACGGAAACTCGCGAGCGACGTGCTGAAACTCGTGCTCCTGAAACAGCTCGGCATGATCAGCCGCGGCCGTGTGTTCGTCACAAGCCACGCCATGTACACCTGGTGCCAACAATCCGGCTCCTGGCTGAACGCGGCCCGCAGGCACTATGGAATTGATATTATCTTGAAAACCCACTCACGGAAGGTTATGCGGAAGAAGGTGAGGAACGCGCTCGTAAAAGCAAGAAGAGAGATGCGGTAGGAATCCGAAAATGCGAATGACTGCGAAATTTTCGTATTTTCACGTAAAGACGAAAATTCGCAGTCATTCGAAAGCCCCGTCCCGCAGATTGCGAGACGGGGCGAGCGGAAGGACAAAGGGCTGATAGCCTGCCCTGAGCGAGCCGAAGGGATCCGAGGGCTTGTTCAAGGCCAAAGAATCAGAGCGCTCAAATCGCGGAGAACGCCACGAGCGACCCGTCGCCGTCCCACCTGTGCCAAACGCCAAACAGATTGAACTCACGACCTGCGCCATCCCGATTGAAGTTCGGGGCGCACAGGTAGCCGTCCGAGCTGCGGAACAAGCGGATATCGTTGCTCGGAATGGAGACGGTCCATCCCATGGGCTTCGTCTTCGTGACCCATGCGAGGTAGGCGGCTGTGTTGCCGTCGGCGCCCACGGACTTTTGCCATTCCCGACCCTCAGAAGTCTCCCAGTCACGCCCGAAGTTGCGGATGAACACCTTGCAGGTCTTCCCGCGCACCAGATCCAGGTCCAGACGGATCAGATGGAGCAGGTCTATGTTGAGGTGCGTGAGCGGGATGCCCGCCCGCTCAAACTCTGTCTTGGCGTCACGGACGAGACCTTCGGCTGTCGCGTCGGCGGGGATGAAGATCGGGTCGTGAGTGGTGACGGTGCCGTTCATCTTGGCCATGAGCGCGTCGAATACGATACGCGCGTATTCGCCATCCCTGCCGCCGATCTTCTCCCACATCTCGTCCGTCACACCAGCCAAGTGGAGCTGGCCGAGAGCGGGGAACAGCTTGCCGAGCTTAATGTCGAACAGGTTTGCCATGGGCTACCCTATCTTTCATGTAATGCCGTCGGTACGTTCAATTAGCGGGTATTCGCCTCATGAAGTTCCCGATGTTGATTGCGGCTATCTTGAGTCTATTATTTCAACTGAGTTTCAAGGAAGCGGGGCACTATGAGTCTCACAGGGCGGGATCTCCCGTCCTGCCGAGGTACATGAGCGCCTTCGCCGCACGAACCAAACACAGGATGTCGGATCTCTATCGTATGTCGACGCATGTCGCCATACTGTAGCAGGAGGCGAGATCCCACAAAGAATACACAGACTAGTTGGATTTTTGGCCCTTGTTTCGTTTTTTATCGCCCACCGCTTTGCGCGCGGCAATATTCATTACCACCTTGCTATTTATGGCGTCAACGGTCACGTCGTCGCCTTCGTTGATCTCATTTGAGACGATTTTGAGCGCGAGTTCGTCCAGCACGAGGTCCTGAATTGCGCGCTTGAGCGGCCGGGCGCCATAGGCAGGGTCGTAACCCTTGTCGGCCACGAGTTCTTTGAGCTTGTCCGTAAAACGGACGGTGATACGTTTCACTGCAAGGCGTTTTTCGACCTCGGTGAGCTGCAAGTCGACGATCTGCGCGAGATGATTCTTCGCGAGCGAGTGGAACATCACGATTTCGTCTACGCGGTTCAGGAACTCCGGGCGGAAGCGCTCTTTCAGCATGTCCATGATGCGAGCCTTGAGGTTCTCCTCGTTCGGCGTGTCGTCCTCGGCCGCGTGGAACCCGATCTCGCGCCGCTTGGTGCCCCATTCGAGGATCGTGTCCGATCCCACGTTCGAGGTCATGATGATGATGGTATTCTTGAACGATACGGTCCGGCCTTTGCCGTCCGTGAGCCTTCCGTCATCCAAAACCTGCAAAAGCGTATTGAACACGTCCGGGTGCGCCTTCTCAATCTCGTCCAATAGCACAACGGCGTACGGCCGACGGCGGATTTTCTCGGTTAGCTGGCCTCCTTCGTCATACCCCACATAGCCCGGAGGCGCACCAACCATGCGGGCAACCGCGTGCTTTTCCATGTACTCGGACATATCGACACGGACAATTGCGTTTTCGTCGTTGAACATCACCCCGGCGAGCGCCTTGGCAAGCTCGGTCTTGCCCACGCCAGTGGGCCCGAGGAACATGAAGCTCCCAATCGGACGCTTCTCTTCACCGATGCCCGCGCGCGAGCGGCGGAGCGCATTCGCCACGGCTTTGACGGCTTCCTCCTGGTCCACCAAACGCTTGTGCAGCTCGTCTTCGAGCTTCGCGAGTTTCTCCGTTTCGCTTTCGATCATGCGCATCACCGGAATGCCGGTCCAACGCGCCACGACCGACGCAATTTCCTCCTCGGTCACGGCATCTTTCAGCAAGCCGCGTTTTCCCTGAAGCTGCTTTAACCTCGCCTCACCTGACGCGAGGTCCTTCACCGCTTGGGGGACTTTGCCATAACGAATTTCGGATGCCTTCTCGAGATCCCCGCGTCGTTCGGCAATTTCCGCTTCGCTTTTCAGCTGATCGAGTGACTTCTTTAGCGCAGCATTCGCTTGGACGACCTCCTTTTCTGCCGACCAGGTCAGCTCGAGTCGATGCGCCTGCTCCGATACTTCAGCGAGGTGCTTCTCGAGCGTCTTCAGGCGTTCTTTAGACTCCGCATCGTCTTCTTTCGACAACGCCCGCTTCTCGATTTCGAGTTTCGTCTGCTCACGCTTCAGCTTGTCGAGTTCCTCAGGTTGGGATTCAACCTGCATCTTGAGCGCCGATGCGGCTTCATCGATCAAATCCACAGCCTTATCCGGCAAGAACCGGTCAGTGATGTAGCGGGAAGACAGCTTCGCGGCCGACACGATCGCGCCGTCCGTAATGCGAATACCGTGATGGAGCTCGTACTTGTCCTTTATGCCGCGGAGAATGGCGATCGTATCGTCAATCGTAGGTTCGTTCACCATCACGGGCTGAAAGCGACGTTCAAGCGCCGCGTCTTTCTCGATGTGTTTCTGATATTCCCTCAACGTGGTCGCACCGATCGCGCGAAGCTCTCCGCGCGCGAGTGCGGGCTTCAGCATGTTGGATGCGTCGAGCGAGCCGCCTTCGCCGGACGCACCGGCGCCAACGAGGGTATGCAGCTCATCGATGAAGAGGAGAATCTTGCCTTGTGCCTTTTCGATCTCCTTAACCACGCTTTTCAGGCGTTCCTCGAACTCGCCGCGGAACTTCGTCCCGGCCACGAGTGACCCAACGTCGAGACTCACGACTTCGCGATTCTTCAGCGTTTCTGGAACGTCTCCAGCCACGATGCGCTGGGCGAGCCCCTCGACGATGGCGGTCTTTCCCACACCGGCTTCACCGATCAATACCGGATTGTTCTTCGTACGGCGGGAAAGAACCTGAATGACGCGTCGGATCTCGTCATCGCGACCGATGACAGGGTCAAGTTTTTCCTGTCGCGCGAGTTCGGTGAGATTCTTCGTGTACTTTTCTAGCGCCTGATACTTCGATTCCGGTTCGGGCGAATCCACTTTTTCGGTGCCGCGGACGTCCTTCAGGGCCTTCAGGATGGAGTCCGTCGTAACCTGTAAGTGATTCAGGAGAGTGCCAACGGGGTCGTGAGAATCGGCGAGCGCCAGGAGCAGGTGCTCGGTTGAGATGTACTCGTCATGAAAATATCGCGCGGCGCGCTCGGCGCCCACAAATACTCGCGTGAGTTCCTGCGAAAGAAAGATCTGCTCGATGCCACCGTGACGCACGTCCACCTTCGGCATCCGCCGTAGGAGCTGCTCAAGCTGACCGCGCATAGCCGGAATGTCCGCCTGCAGCTTCTTCAGAATGGAAACAACAACGCCGTCCTCCTGGTCGAGGAGGGCGGTGAGGAGGTGTGCTGGTTCGAGCGCCTGCTGGCCGTTCGACGTGGCAAGCTGGTGCGCGAGCTGGATGGCTTCCTGGGATTTGGTGGTGAAATTTTGCGGGAGCATACGAATGGGTTACGAATATGGATTACGAATTACGAATAAGCATACGAACAAACGAAAGTACGAATAGTGTATCTGTATTCGTACTTTCGTTTGTTCGTATGCTTATTCGTAATTCGTAATCCATATTCGTAACCCATATTAGCACTCCAACCCGTTGACTGCTAACGCCCAGCATGCCACGTCCAATTGACATCGTCAAGACCCGGTTGGCTGTAAATCTCTGAAATATTTGATACGATACGCGCTATGAATCGAATCACGGTCCGTTCGGCCGCAACCGGCCTGCTGGCGGTGCTGCTCATCGCAAGCGCCCTCATGATCCTCTTCGGAAGGTGGGGGAACATGTACTTCTACGGAGCCACGCTCACGGCGCTCCTGCTCGGCATCGTGCAGCTTGATGCCTGGAGGGCTGCGTACGGCTGGTTGAGATCTCTCGGCGCTTACGTCACCATCTTCGCGCTGGCCACGATTGCGATCGGCGCGAGTATGTACCTCGGTTGGCCGTTGGGTCGTTTTCAATTCACAGGGCTCCTGGGATGGGAACTTCTCGGACTCGTGCCATGGACCGTTCCGGTGGTCTGGTCGTTCATCTTGGCGGTATCTCTCGCGCTCACACGCCCCATGTCGTTACCGGCCGGAGCGCGTGAACGATATGCGGAAATCTTCTCCTGGAGTTTTGACGCAGCGCTCTTCGCCACGCTACTAGACGCCGTTATTGAGCCCGTAGCGACGCGTGCCGGGCTTAAAATCTACGCGCAGCAGGTGGGCTTCCAGGGCGTGCCGTTCCAGCACTTCCTCGGATGGTTCGTAACGTCCTTCCTGCTCGCCGCCGTCGTACTCGCTTGGACCGGTGCTTTGCCGCTCAAGGCGGAGGTCGCGCGGCACCTCTCTGTATCGGCCGCGTTGCTCATTCTCTTTTGGATCGCGCTCTCTATCACGAGCGCAATCCCGCTCGCAACGGCGTTGGGAGTCGTCCTCATACTCATGATCGCTTGGAAACAGCGCCGTATTGAACGCGACGTGACGCGGGTACAGGTATGACCAAACATGCCGATTTCGCGGTCCGCTTTCCGCGGATATTTAACGATGCGCTTTCCGCGTTCATACGCGAACGTGCCGCAGCGTCCGACGTAAGAGGCATCGGATCGAGTCTGTTGCGCCGCTCCGTCGCGGCATTCGTGCGGGCGCCGGGCAAACGCCTCCGTCCCTACATCGCGTACCGATCCGCGATCTCCTGCGGTGCGCCTCGCACGAGCGCAATGAGTCTCGCGATCGCCGTAGAGCTGTTCCACGCGTTCGCGCTCGTTCACGATGATCTCATCGACCGGTCAAACGTGCGCCGCGGACGTGCCACGCTCCACCGGGCGTTTGAAGCGAAGCACCGTACCAAGCGCTGGAACGGTAGTGCTGCCGAGTTCGGCGAAGCTATGGCAGTACTCGCGGGCGACCTCCTTGTGACATGGGCGGATGCGTCCCTGCGCGACGCGATGACGCCGACAAACGCGAAACGCGTATTACGCGCCTGGGACGGCATGCGAGAAGAGGTGATCCTCGGGCAGTCGCTCGACGTTTGTCTCCCGCGCCAGACCGGCTTACCGTCGCGTGCCGCGCTCATGCGCATGCTCGCGGTGAAAAGCGGACGCTACAGCATAGGCCGACCCGCACTCCTTGGTCTCGCGCTCGCCGGACGGAACGTCGACGTGCAAACGGTCCTTCGGGCCGCCGAGCCGCTTGGGCTCGCGTTCCAGCTTCAAGACGATATCCTTGGAACGTTCGGTTCTGCCCGCCGGATTGGCAAGCCGACGGATTCCGACATCCGGGAAGGCAAGTGGACGCTGCTCGCATGGGAGACTCGGCGACGAATCAGGTCGATACGTGAACGGCACGCATGGCGGAAAGGGTTCGGAATCCACGCCGCGTCGAGTCGTGACGTGCATGCGGTACGGCTCCTCATGGAGCAGTCAGGGGCTCGTGAGGAAGTTGAACGGCTGGCAACGCGACTTACGAATCAAGCCATGACGCGCATCGAACGCTTGCCGTTCAAGACGGATTGGCTCACGGAGCTTGCAAAGGCACTTATGGAAAGAAGGAGCTAGGAACTGGGAACTTGGACATACATTCGGGCGAGTTCCGAGTTCCAGTTCCTTCTTCCCTCTGCCCGTGCTCGACGAAATGCGGATTTTCGCGCAAGATACGTGCATGAAACGTCGTCGCAGACAAGGAACAGAGGACGCGGAGGGTGAAGCCGTTCGCCGCGTACGAGGTCGTTTGCGCATGGTCGCCACGCCTATCGGTAACTTGGAAGATCTTACGTACCGTGCAGCCCGAACGCTCTCCGAAGCAGACGTGATCGCATGCGAAGATACGCGCGTCACGTCAAAGCTTCTTTCCGCTTACCACATCACGGCAAAACCGATCGTGTCGTTGCACCACCACACGCCGGATGCAAAAATTCGCAACGTCATCCATTCGATTCTGGCAGGTCAAACGGTGGCGTACGTGACGGACGCGGGAACGCCCGGTGTGAACGACCCCGGGGGCAAGCTCGTAGAGGCCGCATATGCTGCCGGCATCACGACGGAACCGATCCCGGGTCCGTCTGCGCTTGCCGCCGCCATATCTGTGTGTGGATTTCCGATGGAACGCTTCACGTACATCGGATTTCTCCCACACAAGAAAGGGCGTGAGACGGCAATGCGCGAGATCTCGGCCCGTCACGAACCTACCGTGTTCTTCGAATCAACCCATCGTATCCACAGGGCCATGGATGAACTCGCACACCACCTGAACCCGTCGCGTCTTATCTACGTGGGTCGTGAGCTCACGAAGAAGTTCGAAACGAACCTGCGAGGTACCGTCGAGGAAGTACGTGCGCTCATGGAAGGCAAGAGTACGAAAGGGGAGTTCGTGGTCATCGTTGGACCCCGCAGGAATGACTAATGCCTAATGTCTAATGACTAATAACGGACGCATGTGAAGGATTAGTCATTAGACATTAGGCATTAGTCATTCCGAATTCCGATATGTCCAAGTTCTACATCACCACCCCAATCTACTACGTGAACGACAAGCCTCATGTGGGCCACGCGTATACCACGTTTACCGCAGACGCGTTCGCGCGCCTTCATCGTCTGCGCGGGGATGATGTACGACTGCTCACGGGAACGGATGAAAACAGCCAGAAGAACGTTGAAGCCATGCGTGCAGCCGGGGAAACGGATCTCACGACGTACCTAGACCGAATGTCTGCAGTGTGGCAATCCACATGGAAAGAACTCGGAATCTCACTGGACGATTTCATCCGCACCACGGAAGAACGGCACCTGAAAGCCGTAGAGCGCTTTTGGAAGGCCGTCCAGCAGTCCGGAGACATCTACCAGGGAACGTATGAGGGCCTCTATTGCGCGGGCTGTGAGGCATTCAAGACCGAAACCGAACTCATCAACGGAACGTGCCCGCTCCACCCGAACCAGGATCTGCAGAAGATCGCGGAGCGGAACCATTTCTTCAAGCTTACGGAGTATCGCGACAACCTTCTTCGCGCGTACGATACGCGGCCGGACTTCGTGCAGCCCGCCGGGAGACTGAACGAAATCAAGAGCTACGTATCGCAGTTCATGACGGACGTGTCGATATCCCGCAGCGCAAAGTCCGTTGAAACCGGCATTGGCGTGCCCGGAGACGATACGCAGCGCATCTACGTGTGGTTCGACGCGCTCATCAATTATCTCTCCGCTGTCGGATACGGGACAGATGACGAACTGTTCAAAAAATGGTGGCCCGCAGACGTGCATCTGGTGGGCAAAGACATCATCAAGTTCCACTGCGCACTCTGGCCGGCCATGCTCCTCTCTGCGGCAAAAAGCGACCCGCTTCTTGCCGAACTCGCCGCGGACAACAGGCTTCTGCCCCGGCGCGTGTACGCGCATGGATTCTTCACGATCGACGGGAATAAAATCTCCAAATCGCTCGGCAATGCAATCGACCCTCGAGAGCTTGTGCCGCGCTACGGACTCGATGGGATCCGCTACTTCATGCTGCGCGAGATCCCGTTCGGCGACGACGGCGACTTCTCACGCAACCGTCTCGATGAGCGGTACACCACGGACCTCGCAAACACACTGGGTAACCTCGTACAGCGATCCGTATCCATGAGCCGGCGCTACTTTTTCGGCAAAACGCCAGACGTGGACCTGATACGCGCGGGTGCGTCGCCGAACGGGAGCGTGTGGGACGGCGCATCCGGCCTTCAAACGATCTACAAATATTACGACCGCCATCTCGAAGACCTGCGCTTCGATCTGGCACTCGAACGCGTGTGGGCCGCAGGGGAAGTGAAAGCATCGGGCCTTATGCAGGCAAATAAGTTTGTGGAAGAAACGAAACCGTTCAAACTCGTGGCGTCGGACGCCATGAAAGTTGCTGAAATCCTATACGCGTTGCTCGAAGCCTGCCGCCATTACGCGTGGCTCCTCGATCCTGCAATGCCCGAAACATCCCGCAAGATCATTTCGGCGCTTGGGCAGGACTATGACGCGGAACGCACCAAGGGGATCGCGAAACTCCGTGAGTGGGGCGGACTCGAGATGGGAAGGGACTTACCGGAACCAAAACCGATATTTCCACGCCTCGAACAGCCCGTGGATGACGAATAATGTTGCTGGTGACCTCGATTGCCGATTGCCGAAACCTATAGGCAAATGGATGGATTCTAGCTTCAAGCGACTCATGTGCAGGTAGGTTTCGGCAATCGGCAATCGTGCTCTGGCCACGCCTCCGTTCTCTCGCTATCCTACTCGCATGTTCATCTTCGAGATCCTCATCATCGTCGTGGTATTCGCATTCGTCGCGAACGGATATCGCGTGGGATCGATTGAGACGCTCGGGCGGCTTCTGGGTTCTGTATTCGGTTTTTTGGCGGCAAAAAACTTTTCGTACTGGCTTATCGGCCTCATGGGCATTTTCATGCCCGTCAACTGGGCATACCTCACGTCGTTCGTGCTTATCTTTCTGGCCGTCGACTCTGCCATCGGTTTTCTCTTCAAGATCGGAGAAAAGATATTCAAGATCATCACGAAGCTCCCCATCCTGAAGCAAATCGACGGCTTGCTCGGAGGCGTGTTTGGCTTTTTCGAAGCTGTTATCGTAATCGGAGGCGTGAGCTGGCTGCTCCGGCAAGGCGCGTTTGCGGAAAGCGGCATATCTTTCTTTACAAACCTCAAATCAGCCGCCCTTATCAACACGATCTTCGAGTCACTCCTGCAATTCCTCCTGTAATGGAAGAATGACCGATGCGTATGGCTCCGCGGCTCATCGATTCGCACTGCCACCTGCACTTCCCGGCCTACAACGAAGACCGGGACGCTGTTTTGAAGCGCATGCGTGAGCGTGACGTGTGGGGGATCACGGTCGGCACGAACGCAGCCACATCGAAAAGCGCCATCGCCTTCGCCGAAGCGCATTCCGACATCTTCGCGACCGTCGGCTACCACCCGGAACACCTCACGAGCGCGTACCACGACGAAAGCGAAGGACATGACGACGCTCCCTACACGATCGGCGCGATCGCCGATCTTGCCGGATCCAGCAACAAGGTCGTCGCGATCGGTGAAACGGGCCTCGACTTTTATCGGATTGACGAAGACCGCGAGCTCGAAGACGCTGCTCAACAACAGGAACACGCGTTGCGCGACCATATCGCCCTGGCGCATAACATGGGCCTCCCGCTTGTCATCCACTGCCGCGACGCGTTCATGCGGCTCGCGACGATCATCCAAGACGAGCAGGGGAATGGCCGACGCGTCCATGGCGTGGTCCACTGCTTTACCGGCTCATGGGACGAAGCCGTCCCGCTCCTCGATCTCGGACTCCACCTGTCATTCACCGGCATCATTACCTTTCCCGTGAAGAAGAACGGGCAGTATCCGCACAAATCCCCACGCATCGTGGTCGAGAAGATGCCGCTTCAACGACTCCTCGTAGAAACAGACGCGCCCTGGCTCACGCCCGTGCCGCACCGCGGCAAGAAAAATGAACCTGCATACGTGGAATTCATTGCCGAAGCAGTGGCGAGGATCAGGAATACGGATCTCCACGCCATTGCCCGACAGAGCGTGGAGAATACGGTTGATCTTTTTAAACTTCAATAATTTCTATTTGCAGGACTAATTCATCTCTATTCGAATCAATGACCAATGACCAAATCCCGATGACCAAGACGCACGCCCGCAGCATCAATTTGTCATTGGGATTTGGTCATTGGTCATTCAATACGCCCGCTTGACAATCCGCACAGGACTACATACCTTCGAACTCTCACGTTCCTTTCCAACCGGAGGACCCATTGACCGAGCCCGCACAAAAAACGACACCGTTCATCATCGCCGACGTAGACGGAACGCTCATCCGATGGCAGCTGTTCCACCGCCTCGCCGAAGGCATGGTGGAGTACGGTCTCCTGCCGCAGGTGGTAATCACGCGCATGAAAGAGGCGCTCGAACAATACAAAAACCGGGTCGCACCGTTCAAGACGTTCGTGGACGCGGCCGTGGATGCCTACCAGGGCGGCGGCCGCATGCGCGGCATTCGCCTGGACGACCTGAACATCGTCGCGCGCGAAATCATCAAACAGGAGTGCAATCGCGTCCACGTGTTTACGCGCGAGCTCCTGCTCGCCGGAAAAGCACGCGGGTACGGAACCGCGTTCATTTCCGGCTCACCCGTGCAGGTGGTACACCAGCTCGCGATCCATTACGGCGTTGACGCCTGGCTGGGCACAGAGCATCCGCACGAGAGCGGCGTATTCACGGGCGGAAGACAGCACGAATGGGTGATGGACAAGCGGGCGGCCGTCCGCCACCTCGAGGAGCTCCACGGGATCAATCTGTCTCGTTCCGTTGCCATCGGGGACAGCGAGAGTGACATCCCGATGCTCGAACTGGTCGGCTTCCCGATCGTCTTCAACCCGAATGAAGGTCTGTACCGGGAGGCAAGGTCCAAACGCTGGCCCGTCGTGCGAGAGAAGAAGATCATCACCGTGGATCGTTTCGATGAACGGAAGATGAGGCACGAGTCGTCCCTGTTCGAGATTCTTCCCAAGGATCTCATCGGTCAAATGGCAGACCGCCTACAACGCGCGGGAATCCATCCCTAAAACGAAGCCGCCGCACGATGTCAAGTGCGGCGGCCCTTGCTATTCAGATCGTTTTACTGTCTGACCGGTTTTTGAGAACCCTTGAATTCTTGAACGTGACCGCGTATACTCGTGGCGCTTTTGTGACGAATGACAAGCCCGTGTCGATCTGGGAGGCTCTCGGTTTTGTCTGGGAGCTCATCGTGATGATCGCAGTTCCGACGATCGCCCTGGCGCTTGCCGGGCGCTGGGTGGATCAACGTTTCCACACAACGCCATGGGTCACGCTCGCCGGCCTGCTCCTCGCTCTCCTTATCTGCGTCTTCATCGTCCGCCGGAAAGCCCTGGCGATCGCATTCCGCCTGAAGCAACGTCCATAAACGACATCCATGTCTGTCCCCATCATCGCAGAACCCATCTTCCACATCGGCGCGTTTCCGGTGACGAACGCGTACGTGAATTCCACGCTCCTCACGCTCGCGATTGCGGCATGCTCACTCTGGTTTCGAACCGCAATCCGAAAGGTTCCCGGCGCGGCTCAGAACCTCATGGAGATCGTGCTTGAAACGATGCTCAGGTATTTCGACCAGGTCACGAGAAGCCGCGAGTCGTCCAAACGATTCCTGCCGCTCGTGGGATCGCTTTTTTTCTTCATCCTGCTCTCGAACTGGATGGGCCTCCTTCCCGGCACCGGCTCCATCGGCGTGTGGCAGATGGTCCATGGTGAGCTTGAACTCGTGCCGGTATTGCGGCCTGCTGCAAGCGACCTGAACCTCACGCTCGCCATGGCGCTGCTCTCGATCTTCACTTCTCACGTATTCGGGATGATCGCTGTAGGTTTTTTTGTCCACTGGAACCGCTTCATCCAACTCGGCAGCCTGTGGAACGGATTGAAGACACTGAATCCGGTCAAAATCCTCGTCGCTGCGATCGAATTCATCGTAGGCCTCCTCGAAATTATCTCTGAACTCGCAAAAGTTCTGTCTCTGTCGCTGCGATTGTTCGGGAATATCTTCGCAGGCGAAGTCCTCATCACCGTCATTGCTGGGCTCGCGTCATTTATCGTTCCGCTGCCCTTCATGCTGCTCGAAGTGCTGGTCGGGATCATCCAGGCGTCCGTGTTTTCGATGCTGACGCTCGTGTACCTCACGGTACTGACGGAGAAGCCGCATGGGAGTCATGATGCGCATCCATCACCGGCCTTGAGCCACGCTTGAGCCTGGCAGGGTGTTTCGGTTCTGCACCGAAACAGCCTTCATTCTTAAGCGGAACGACGACGACGTTAAACATCACCTCGTCGATCGGTCGTTCTAAAAGAAATATGGAACCAGAAGTCGCAAAAATATTCGCGAAAGCATTTGCAATCGGTGTGGGCGGGTTCGCCCCTGCGGTCGCCATCGGACGGATCGTCGGGAAGGCTATGGAATCCATCGGACGCAATCCGGAATCCGCCGAAAAGCTGTTCGTACCCATGCTGCTGGGTGCCGCGTTCGCAGAAGCGATCGCTATCTACGCGCTGGTGGTCGTGTTCACACTGTAATCAGGATTTTGAGGGGCGCTTTCGTTGCCTGTACGGTCAACGCATTGCGAGGCCCGTTCAGGACCAAGAAGACGCCCCGACTGATCCCTGATCTATGTCCGCTGAAGCAACCCAAATCGCCACAGAAGCCGTACACTCAAACGTGCTCGGTACTCTCGGCATCAACTGGAAGCTTATTTTGGCTCAACTTGTGAACGTGGGGATCGTGATCTTTGTGCTCACGAAGTGGGTGTTCAAGCCGCTCTTGAAGCTTATGGAAGAACGGGCAAAAAAGATTGACGACGGATTGCAGCACGCGAAAGAAGCGGATTCCCGATTGAAACAAGCGAAGGAATTCGAATCGGAACTCATCGCCAAGGCACGCGCCGAAGCGCGGACGATCATCGACGAAGCGGTTGCGAACGGGGAGAAGGAACGCACGCAACGCGTGGAGCGCTCCAAACAAGACATCGACGCGCAGATCGAAGACGCGAAATCAAAAGTGCGGCAGGAACGCACAGACGCGCTCGAAGCGGTCCGCCGAGAGGTGGGGGAGCTCGTGATGCTCGCAACGGGCAAAGTGACGGCTGGCGCCGTGGACGAAGAGGCGCAACGCAGATACCTGGAGCGGGCACTCGGTGAGCTTGAACAGACAAACACATGAAATCCACCATTCCTCTTGCTTCGTACGTAGAGGCATACCTGTCCGTCCTTCCGGCACACGTGGATGCCGCTTCAGACGTCGATGCGCTCGTAACGGCGCTTGAGACCATCAAGCCTGTGCGCACCTTCGTTACCGATGCGTCTATCGACGCCCTGGAACGTCGCAAAGCGCTGGAAGCCGCACTCCCCCAGGCTCATGACGCGACTCGGAATCTCGTTATGGTTCTTTCGAACGACGGAAGGATGAAAGACGTGAACGTTCTTCCCGGGCTCGTTCGAGCCGTACAGGCGGAACGGTCGGGAAAGCGACACGCGGTGGTGACGAGCGCCCTGCCGCTCAAAGCGGAAGATATGCGGCGTATCTCGGCAGCGCTTGAACGGATCGCGCGGATGCCCGTCACGCTCGAAGAACGAACGGATGCTTCCCTCCTTGCGGGCTTCAGGATCTCGCTCGGCGACTGGTCGTACGACTCTTCGCTCAAAGGGACGCTCGACCGATTACACCAATCCATCATCGTATGACTCCACGAACCAAAGAAAACGTCACGGCCGCACATGAAGTGGTGGAACGGCTGAAACAACAGATCGCGGACTTCCGCGAGACTGCTGCGGGTGAAATTACCGGCCGCGTACGCGAGGTTGGAGACGGCATTGCGAAAATTTCCGGTCTCACGAACGTAAGCTCGATGGAAATGGTGACGTTCGAGGACGGCACAAACGGTGTGGCATTGAACCTCGAAGAAGACCAGGTCGGCGCGGTCGTATTGGGTGATGCGGCAAACGTGAAGGCAGGTCAGACGGTCAAAGCCACGGGAAAAGTCCTTTCCATACCGGTCGGCAAGGGGATGACAGGTCGCGTGGTGGATCCGCTCGGCCGACCCATCGACGCACGGGGCGCGATCCAGTCAGATGCGGAGTATCCGGTGGAAAAGGTGGCGCCGGGCGTGATGACGCGTGAGCCGGTCTCTGTGCCGCTCATGACCGGCATCAAAGCCGTGGATTCGATGATTCCTGTGGGTCGCGGTCAGCGCGAACTCATCATCGGCGACCGCCAGACGGGAAAAACGGCGATCGCAGTGGACGCGATCCTGAACCAGAAAGGCCAGGGCGTGCACTGCGTGTACGTGGCCATCGGGCAGAAGGAATCGAAAGTGGCGAAAATCGTGCAGCGCCTCAAAGAGTCGGGCGCAATGGAGTACACCACGGTCGTCGTCGCCGGCGCATCCGATCCCGCATCACTTCAGTTCATAGCGCCGTATTCCGGAAGCGCCATCGCCGAATGGTTCATGGACCAGGGCGGCGATGCGCTCGTGGTGTACGACGACCTCTCGAAGCACGCCTGGGCGTATCGTGAAGTGTCGCTCCTGCTCCGTCGTCCTCCGGGCCGAGAAGCCTACCCGGGTGACGTATTCTACCTGCACTCACGTCTCCTGGAGCGCGCCGTGCGCGTGAGTAAAGACTTCGGAGGCGGGTCGATCACCGCGCTCCCCATCATCGAAACGCAGGCGGGCGACGTGTCCGCCTACATCCCCACGAACGTTATCTCGATCACCGACGGGCAGATCTATCTTGAATCCGACCTGTTCTACAAAGGCGTACGCCCCGCCTTGAACGTTGGCTTATCCGTATCGCGCGTAGGAGGCGCAGCACAAACGAAAGCCATGAAGAAAGTCGCCGGACCCCTGCGCCTGGACCTGGCCCAGTTCCGCGAGCTCGAAGCGTTTTCCCAGTTCGCGACAGACTTGGACGAATCGACACGGAAACAGATCGAACGGGGACGCCGCACGGTCGAAGTACTGAAGCAGGGCCAGTACCAGCCCATGAGCATGGAACACCAGGTGGCCGTGCTCTACGCCGTCACGAAGGGATACGTAGACGCGGTGCCGGTAGACAAGGTCCGTGACTGGGAAGACGGCTTCCATAAGCACCTTGACGAACGGTTCGAACCGCTCATGTCGTCGCTTAACGTAAAAAAGCTGATCGACGAGGAAATCGAGGCTGATCTCAAGAAAGCGATTGAAGAATGGAACAAGACGTTTGAACGCATCTGAACAGGCGCACAAGTGAACAAGTGTACATATCCACGAGCGCATAAGCTCACACGTCTGCCCACCTGTTCACTTCTATAATCTGTTTACTTGTTCACCCCTCCACCTGTCCCCATGGCCATCTCCACCCGACTCATCAAGCGACGAATCAAGAGCATCGCCAACACGCGAAAAATTACGAAGGCGATGGAGCTTGTTGCCGCCTCGAAGATGCGCAAAGCGGTCCAGATGACGCTTGCATCGCGCGTGTATTCGAATACCGCAAAAAAACTGGTTGAAGAAATCCGCGGTTTGGTTGATCCGTCGCTGCACGTGATGCTTTCCGGCGCGCGCGTCGAGCGCACGACATCTGGTATCGAGCGGCAACGCACCCTCGCCATCGTCGCTTCATCCGACCGCGGCCTCTGTGGCGGCTTTAATGCGCAGCTGCTCAAGAAGGCACTAGAATTTCTGCGCGGTCGCACCGGAGACGAGATT
>DATMXG010000119.1:0-6456 GCA_035561755.1 Methylomirabilis sp. (SeqCode) | reverse complement strand
CATCCGAACACGATAGAGACCTTTCGGGACAAACGCGTGCTCGATGCGGGATGCGGCGGCGGCCAGCACGTGACACGCGTGGCAACGGTGGCGCGGGAGGTCGTGGGCGCGGACCTGAACACGGCCGAACTCATGCGTGCGCGCATGTCGTCCATGCCAAACGTTCGCATCATCGAAGCGGACATCGCTCGGATGGAAGACCCGGAAGGCTTCGACGTGACGTACAGCATCGGCGTGATCCATCACACCGACGATCCGGATGCGACGTTCAGGAATCTCGCCCGCCTCACCAATCACGGCGGACGCACGATCGTCTGGGTGTACTCACACGAAGGCAATTTCCTGAACCGCGTGTTCGTGGAAGGCGCCAAATCGCTGCTCATCTTCCATCTGCCAAAAGCCGTCGTAAAAGCCATTGCCTGGCTCCTTACGGTCGCGCTCTATGTTCCCGTATTCACGCTGTATCTTCTGCCTCTCCGCTTCCTCCCCTACCATGAATATTTCCAAAATTTCCGAAAACTCACGTTCCTCCAAAACTATTTGAACGTGTTCGACAAGCTGAACGCCCCGCAGACGCATTTCATCACGCGGGACAGAATCGCGCGCTGGTTCGCCGAGAACGGCTACCGCGACATCCACATCTCCCCGTATCGCGGGGTGAGTTGGCGGGGGTCTGGCACAAGGAACTAGGGACTGGGAACTGGGTCTATAATAGGAGTGTTGGTTCTTATCCCAACGCTCCTTTTATAGACCCAGTTCCCAGTCCCTAGTTCCTAGACTCTTTCCGTAATCCCCCACCCCTTGAGCAGCGCCCGCAGCCCTTCGTTAAATGTCACCTTCGGTTCCCAACCGAGCAGTTCGCGCGTGAGCGAGATATCTGCCAGCGAATCTCGCGCTTCGCCTTTGCGCGCCTCCTCGTGGACCACGGGCCCGCCGAAATACCCCGCGATCTCGTTGATGGAGTGACGCGTGCCGGAACCGACGTTCAATATCTCCCCCTTCCCAACGCTCTGCGACGTCATGGCGCGGATATTCGCGTCTACCACGTCCGACACGTGCGTGAGGTCACGCGTCTGCTCTCCATCGCCATGGATAGTAAGCGGTTTGCCGTCGAGTGTCTGTTGCTTGAAGACGCTGATGACCGTCACGTACGCGCCATCGTCCGCCATGCCTGGCCCGTACACGTTGAAGTAACGCAGCGAAACCGTCTCAAGCCCATAGAAGAACGAAAAATGCCTGCAGAACACTTCGCCGACCTGCTTGTGGAGGGCGTACGGATTCAGCGGGTTCACCGGCATGTCCGGCCTGAGCGGTAATTCGGGCTGTGCGCCATAGGCCGAGGACGATGCGGAGTAGACCACGCGCTTGACTCCTGCGTCGCGCGCGGCCACGAGGACGTTCAGCGTGCCAAAAATATTGGCCGTTGCGGCTTCTATCGGGTGCTCGATGGAGAACGGGATGCGCGGCAGCGCTCCCACATGGAACACGCCGTCAATACCGGCGAAATGTGGCGCGATTTCGTCGAGCTTCGTAAAATCGACGAGGACGAACTCCGCGCTTTCCGGCACGCGCTCGCGCTTGCCCGTGGACAGGTTGTCGATCACACGCACACGATGACCGTCCGCGAGGAGCCGCTTGGACAGGTTGGAGCCGATGAACCCCGCTCCACCTGTTACCAAGATATTCTTTTTATCAAAAACCACTTTGTCGACCATAGCGGTAGCATTAGGTGATGAAGTTCGCTCGTGTAAGGTGGGGCGGGGTGAACCCCGCTCCACCTGTTACCAGAAAATTAGACATATTCCTTGATTCCGATGCATGCGTCCTTGTTTTGGCGCAATGCATTGCGATGTGCATCCAGGTGGGGCGGGGTGAACCCCGCTCCACCGGTGACGAGATAGAACGCCATAATGGATGATTACCCTACTCAACATTCAAAAAAATGTCGAGGCAGAAATTCGCGGGCATGCACTTTCTGTTGTACGGGCGGGTCTGAGACACGCCCCTATAAAGACTCGCCTCTATGAACTTCGCGCAGGACGCGCGATGACGACCATTGAATCGCGCGGGTTGATTCGGAGCCGCACCTTCGTGAGTGGCTTCCATTCGGAAAGGCGTTTCAGCCAGCTCCATCGGACGTTCCACCAACCCATGATGAAATGCAGGATGTACGACAGCGGAAACTCTTTGCCGCGCCACTCGATGTCGACGATCTCGAATCCGGCGTTATTAAGCGCGCGCGTGATGCTCTCGAGCGAGAAGTAATGGATGTGCTGCGGCGGAGCGATGAGCGTCCAGTATCTCCCCATGACGCGCGCGAACAGGCTGTCCCCCTGCGGGGTGCCGAACATCAAGAGCCCGTCAGGCGCAAGACAGCCGCGCACTTCTTTGAAGAACGCGAACGGTTCACGGATATGTTCCACCACGTCCCACATGGTGACGACGTCAACCTGTCGAAACCGCTCGAGGTGTTCTTCGAGCGTCCCCTGCACCACATCGAGCCCGCGCTGCTGCGCAATCAGCGCCGCATCGTTCGAAAGCTCAACGCCCGACACGCGCCACCCCATGGTGCGCGCGAGCTGGATGAAGAACCCCGTCGCCGCTCCGATGTCGAGCAGCCAGCCGCGTTGCGGCTTCAGCGAGGCCAGGCGATCCAAGGATTTCTGAAAATCTCCGGCCACGCTCTTCTTGTCTTCGTCGTAGTCCGTATAGCCGCGCTTGTCGGGATCGCCGAAAAAGTATCCGCGGTCGTAGTACGCCGCGAGCTCCTGCTCTGTCGGAATGGGATCTGTCCAGAGATGACGGCATTGACCGCAACGGAAAAACGACCACGTCCCCTTCGAGAAGACGCGGCGACCCACGTGCCCCGGCTCACCGGACGGGCACGACA
This sequence comes from Methylomirabilis sp. (SeqCode), assembly GCA_035561755.1. Classification (GTDB taxonomy): domain Bacteria; phylum Patescibacteriota; class Patescibacteriia; order 2-12-FULL-60-25; family 2-12-FULL-60-25; genus 2-12-FULL-60-25. The sequence goes on along the minus strand of DATMXG010000119.1, from coordinate 3,566 downwards.
GCGTACGCGTGACGTTCGTTACCTTCGTCTCCATATGGAAGTATCGCTCCCCGCCCGTTCTTCAACGTACCCCGAAGGGAACTGCCAAAACCCGCGCTCTTCGTGGGGGACGACCACCCATGGGCAGAGCTCGCCGAACGCGCGTTCATCAAGCGCATGACGTTCGATGGCTGCCGACACGCGCGACCAGTTCGCATCGATGACGGCTTGCCGGCAACCGATGAGTTCGTTCGTGTTACCGACGTCGAATCCCAACCAACGCAGCAGGTTGAACCAGAAAGCGTTATGCGCGTACTTGCTGCCATCGGCGCACGGAATCGTGCGGTAGTGATCGGTCGCAAAACGGAAGACCTCGATATTTCCGGAGGACGTGACCGCATAGCCGCCGGCGAGGACTTCGAGGTTTCGAATAACCGTGTCGCTTGAATCGGGGTATGACAGCGTGGCTTCAGCCGGCGTCACGCGCCTGCCCGTGTGCGCCGCATAGTAACTCGCCGATGCGGGATCCGCGCACATTGTTTCGCCGGGCGGAACGTGCGAGCGGATCCACTCCGTCACGGCAATGTGCGATGACGCCGCCTGCACTTTAGGAATGTCGCGAAGAATCACCGTCATCATCCCCGTCGTCCCGATGGCCAGAGAGACCGCAAGGACCACGACGGCAACTGTTCGCGAAGGAACCGGGCGACGGATGCGCCGATGGAGCACGAAGAGCCACGCGGCCGTCGCAAGCGCGAACCAATGCGCGAGGTGGACCACGTACGAATCGAATTTACGGATGTGAAGACGGATGGGTTGCTGCAGCACGTAGACGACGAAGAGGGTCGCGCCCAGAGCGGCGATGATGGGAACGAGCGATGCGAGACGGTCGAATGAGGACGCACGTCGGGAGGCGACAGACGGAATTGTCGGAACATCCGTGGTAGAAGCGCGCGACCACGCGATCGCGAGTCCTAGCCATGCCAAAACGACGGTCGGCGCAATAAAGTGATCGCTGTACGTGTGAATGCCCGTGAATGGCGTGTGGAACCACAAGAAAAACAGAACGATCCATCCCCAGGCGAGCGTGAGGATCTGGTTGCGATCGCGTCCCGACGCCCAGCGCAAGCGGACAACCGAGAACAGGAGGGCAATCCATGTGAGGAAGGCGAGAACGGTGTTCGCAAAGAACGGAACGCGTGCAAAGGCCATGCCGTTCCGTTCGTACATGCCGATGAGACCGGCCCTGGCCGGATCAAGGAACCAGCGCGCGAGCGGATCCGCAGCGGTCCACACGACGACGACGATGGCGGCGGCGCTCGCCGGAAACGCCCACCATCGATACCGGATAAGCCACGATGACCACAGAACCGCGAGCCAGATCGCCGCAAGCATGAAAAACCAAGGATAGATGTACGTGAGTGCGACCGAAGCGAGGGACAGGCCCAGCGCGCGAGTGAGGCGCCCCGACTCAAGCGCACGCCCTGCGGCGGGGATGAGTGTAATACCGAGCAGGCAGAACGGGAGGTACCACGAGTAGATGCCGGGCCGCATCGCGATCGGGAGGAGCGTGAGCCACAATCCCGCGGCGACCACCCGGGACGGCCACGCACCGAGACCGGACCAGCGACGCACGCACCATGGTCCGATCCATAGCAGAAGAGCGGATGTGAGCCATCGGCTCACGATCCAAAGCTCTGGGAGACTCGCCCATGTGCCGATGAGTTTCCAGATCGCGACAAGGACCGTGCCGAACCATTTGAGGTGCCCGCCGTATACGAGCCCATGGGCAGCCGCTCCCATCCAGTGGAAATACACGTAGGAGTCGAAAACGCCGGGAGTGACCGCCTGAACGCGCCACCACGGTTCCGGGGCAGACCCAAAGACGTTCCACGCCCAATACGGGAACCACGAAACAAGGCCGGTCACGATGATCGTTCCGGCGAGCCATATCCGGTCGCCTGTCGTCGACCGGACCACAATTTTCTTACAACGTTCCAACATGTCGGAGGATGTCTGCGGACCGTAACACGAACCAGCAGGTCATGGCGCCGCTCGCCCAGTCGAAGTAGTACTCGAATGGCAGCCCGGGATATTTCTTTTCGAAATGTGAGTGCGAGAAGAGTTCCTCATCGGCCCACACGCCCCGCTTCTTCAGGATCGTCCGGTTGAACCACGTAATAGCCTTCATGTGCGGCGACGCGGTCGGAACTTCGACGAGCACCTTCATCGCCACGCGCGCCTGCTCGCGCAGCAGCCGGGCTTGCTCCGCCGGTTCGAAGTGCTCGAGAAGCCCCAGCGAGTACACGACATCGAACGACCCGTCCGCAAACGGGAGCGACAAGCCGTCGCCGAGGACGACCTCGCAATCGCGTGCGTACGCCTTCCCGATCTCGTACGCGCGCGGCGTCTTCTCGATGCCAGCGCATCTGGCCTGTGTCATGCGCTGTAACCGCGCGAGGGTCTGCGCCGTCCCCACCCCGATTTCCAAATAGGACGTGGCTGGTCCGCCAAGCCGTACGACCCGTGACGCGAATAAACCGCCGAAATACACTTCGCGCGCCCAGTGCACGAGCCGCGCAAAAAAACCGGTTTCATCCTCGGACGCGTAGTACCGATCCCACATTTCCGGAGTATTGTCGTGCAGGCCGACGGGGTTCGCGTGACGAGACGGGACGCGTTTCACCACACGGAAGAAAAATCCCAGTTTCCACGGCATCAAAAACGCTTCAAAGATAATATGACGGTTCAACTTCGAGACTCCCAGCCTGCGGTCGGGGAACGCGATGGGAACTTCCGCGGGAGGATATCCCAACCGGAATGCCGCGTATTTGAGCGCGGTGAGGAACGAGTACCCGTCTCCGAAGATTTTTTGATCGAGGACCTGCTCCAAAACGTCGCGGCGCCATGCGATGAATCCCGCCGTATTGTCGCGGACGGAATACGACGGACGGAACAACTTCAAGATGGTCCGCGCGTAGAGATTCCCTCCTTTCGACAAGAGAACACGCCGACGGTCCCAGTCCGGAGTAGATCCGCCTGCGACATATCGGGAACCGACGGAAACTCCGGCTGCGGTCGCGGCTTCGACAAGCGCGGGAAGCGACTGCGGATCATGACTAAAATCCGCGTCCATCTGGGCAATGATGCGGTAGTGAGGCGCGTGTTCGAGGATCCAATGGAACGCGTCGAGGTAACAGACTCCCAGGCCGAACTTTCCCTTCCGTCGCATGAGAAGGATGCGCCGTGGGAGCGTACCGGCATGTGATGCGACCGCGTCGGCGGTTCCGTCCGGGCTCCCGTCATCCGCGACCAGAACGTCGACAGGAACACCGAGTGCACAGATGGCCGTGAGCAGAGGCTCGACGTTTCCCCGTTCATTATACGTGGGGATAATAACGACCGCCTGGGCAGGTTCCAGATTCTCATTGAATGCCCCGACGGAAGCGATGCGTGCCGCAGCCGGGTCCGTTGGCGTCGAACCGTTCATGACGGGATGAATTGGAGGTCAGGGCGTTTGAGTCGGGCGATCTCCGCATCCACCATACGGGCAACGAGCGCGTCGAACGACATGCGCGGCGACCAAC
>DATMXG010000118.1:0-2610 GCA_035561755.1 Methylomirabilis sp. (SeqCode) | reverse complement strand
TCTCGAAATCGCGCATCACGAACGGTTTCACGAGCTGACGTGCGCGGTCGGACCGCAGGTTCCAATAAACCACGGCGTCTCCGTCTTTCACGGGCGCCACGCACGTTTTGTTCTTGCAGAGGACGGTGGGGAGGATGTACTCGTCCGACTCGCCGCGGCTGTACGCCTGCGTAACGGCGTCCACCGGATCTTCGGACATCACGCCTTCCCCGTTTACGATCGCGTGGTACGCGAGCGCCGTCCGGTCCCAGAACCGGTTGCGGTCCATCGCGTAGTACCGGCCCACGATCGAGGCAATCACACACCGCTTCGGCAGGCGCTTCTGGAGCGCGGAGATGAGGTGAACGGCGTGGAATGGCGGCGTATCGCGACCGTCCGTAAACAGGTGAAGCGCCGCGAGTGGAACGTTCATTCGTTCCACGAACCGGAGAAGCGCGTAGAGGTGCTCCGGACACGCGTGGCCGGAGCGATGGTTCGTGAGGAGGCCCATGAGGTGCAGCGTCGATCCGTTCCGCGTGGCGTGCGCTGCGGCACGCAGGAGCGCCGGATTTTCGTCAAACGCCCTTGAGCGGATCGCTCGGTCGATCACGAGGAGGTCGCTCGGAACCGCGCGGCCCGCACCGATCGTGGAGTGGCCCACCTCCGAGTTCCCCGGCCATCCGGACGGAAGCCCCACGCTTTCGCCGTCCGCGCGGAGCTGTGTGTTTGGGTACTGCCGAAGAAGCCGCTTCCACGCGAGCATGCGTGCCACCGCAGGCGCATTTCCTTCCCTCTGTTTTCCAATTCCAAACCCGTCCCACACGAGCAGGACCACGGGGCTGCGTTCCGCATTCCGTCTGGCGGTATGGCCAGACGGTTTTGCCTCATGGACGATGTGCTTGCGCGTGTTCGATGTCATGAGTCCGCCTAGTGTATCGCCGAAAACAGCCGTAATCAAGCGAAAAATGAATTGTCCGGTCGTATTGACAATCGCGCAATTTTCTGATATGTTCGAACATTCCATCTGCCTGTAAACACTGGTGTTTCAGTCGGTGGAGATGCGACGATCCCGCCAATAGCGGGACTCCGGCGCGTTCGCTATTTCGACAACTCCCACACGGAAAGACTCATGAACATCAAAAACGACAGCGGTGCTGCCGTAGCGGAAGACCTGGACATTCCGGACGAAGGCTCGAGCCTCGCCAAACGGACGCGGACGCCACGCGTCAGCGATCCCGATGATGACGCGCCGGAAACGGCTCTGTTCATCAACCCGACACGGCGAACCGTGAAAATCGGTGCGACCCTCGGCGACCTTCCCGGTTTCCGGGCTGCCGTCAACGCGGTGCGCACCAAAAAGGAGAATCTCAAGTGACCATCGCGAAAAGCGGGACCCCTGAAGCCGCGCTGCGCCTCCTCGCCGACATGATCGACGAGCACGGCGGCCCTGCGGCATTCATCAGCCTCACGAACCAGGAATGCGTATCTTCTACGCAGTCCAACGAACCCACACCAAGCGAGGAACGCGTGAACGACGAACACAAGCAGCCAGCGGCCATGCCGAGCCAGGAAGCGGCGGCGGCCCCTGCCGAAACGACAAGCGACGTTTCGACCGCCAGCGCGGGTGCACCTGTCACGGGCGTAACGATGGTGCTGGGCAGCATCGTATCCAAGCTCGCGATACCCTTCGAAAGTGGGGAAGATCTGGACATCCCGGAGGAGCGATCGGCCACTCCCGTGTCGCAGCCTGCGAGGGTTGCGGCCGAGAAGAACGACGACGCAATCCACCGGAAGGCGACGGTCGTCCCCACGGGCGATCCGGACCTTGCCGCGCCCGAGACGAAGGCTGCCGAGGAGAAGAGGGACGAGCCCGAAGCCGATGCCAAGGCCGAAATCGAAGCCGACCCTCACCACGAGGAGCCTGTCGTACGCGAAGGATCGGAGCCACGAGATGTGGCCTCCGGACCCCAGCCACCGGTCGTCGACCCGAAGATCTCATCCGCTCTCGAGATACACATGGCCGAATCGGGATTCGATCAGGTTCAGCCCCAGCAGGGCCCAAGCCAGCTCAGTGCCGATGACCTCATCGGCTTGGCCATGGAACCGAAAGACGTGTTTTCGACACCGATGACGCTTGGGTTCGAGACCCTGAAGTCACCCGCCTTCACGCGGGCAGCAGCGCGCGAGAAGACCGAGTACGGCGTGTACGTGTACACCGCCGAACTTCTCTGGCAGTTCCTCGTGCATCACGACATGACCAGGGCGGATGAACAGAATCCGGTCGCACAGACGGCCATGGACCGCGCGCGCGTGGTTGCAGTCATCGAGCTGTTCGCGCGTGGCGAGGGTCTGCGCTACTTCGGTGGCGCGCTCCCCGACCCCAAGTGGCGGTTCCGGCGCGACGACATCCAGCGCGCCCTGAGCGAAATTGTGACGCTCATGGATCTCGAAGAGGTCCCGGAACGGAAGCAGGCGCTTGACGCTTCGCTCGAGCATGCAGCCACGTGGCTGAGACGCAACTACGAGCTTCAGGACGAAGCGAAGCAGAAGGCCAAGCCGTACACCATGGCCGGCCGAACGCCGAGCGGAAACACGCCCTCCGTGCCTCCTCCTGCCGCCACGGTGGAGCCG
>DATMXG010000117.1:0-7199 GCA_035561755.1 Methylomirabilis sp. (SeqCode) | reverse complement strand
GCGTACGACGGGATGTTCACCTTCCGACCGTTCACGTCGAAATGCGCATGACCCACGAGCTGGCGGGCTGCGGCGCGGTTCTTGGCGAACCCGGCGCGAAACACCACGTTATCCAGCCGCATCTCAAGAGATTCAACAAAGAATTCGCCCGTGTTGCCTTTCTTGCGCGTGGCCGCCTTGAACAGATTACTGAACTGCCGTTCACCCAACCCATAGAGCCGCTTGGCCTTCTGTTTCTCGCGAAGCTGCTTTCCGAAGTCCGTAGGCCGGTTCCTTCCGGTGGGACCGTGCACGCCCGGCGGATATGGTCGACGCTTGTACGCACACTTCTCCCGGCCGCACAGGGACATCCCTTCGCGACGGCAGATCCTGCAACTAATGCGATGTTTCATAGAATATGACGCCGATTAGACGCGACGTGGACGGCGCGGCCTGCAGCCGTTGTGCGGAATGGGGGTGACATCTTTGATGGAGAGGACGTTAACGCCGTTCGCATTCAAGGCGCGGATGGCACCCTCGCGACCCTGTCCCACGCCCTTCACAAACACGTGTACTTCCTTCAACCCGTGTTCGTACACGCGCTCCACCGCGTTCCGCACGATGACGGATGCGGCGTACGGCGTAGCCTTCTTTGGTCCGCGGAATCCCGCGTTACCTGCGCTCGCCCATGAGAGGACGTTGCCTTCGGGATCGGTTAGCGTGACGATCGTGTTGTTATACGTTGCTTGGATATACGCTCGGCCTGCGGGCACCTGGCGCTTCGCCTTTTTCGACTTCTTGGCCTTCGGCGCGACCTTTTTCGCCTTACCCGAACCCTCCGCGACCTCCGTCGCTTCACCCTCCATCTTCACTTCCGTCGCGTCATTCATCATCATATCCATTCGTAATTCGTATCTTCGTATGCAGCCATTCGTAATTCGTAACTATTACGTCTTCTCAAGCTTGCGCTTTCCCGATCCCATCGTACGCCGCACGTTCCCGCGGATCGTCCGCGTATTCGTGCGCGTGCGCTGTCCGCGCACCGGAAGGTTCCGAATGTGCCTCGTGCCGCGGTAGCTCCCGATTTCCTTCAGTCGCTTAATGTTGCCGAGGACTTCACGCTTCAGTTCACCTTCAACCTTATACTTCTTTTCCACGATGTCGCGCACCTTATTCGCCTGCGTCTCCGTGAGATCCTTCACGCGCACGCTCGCAGACACGCCGCTCTCCGCGATAATCTTCATCGCGGTAGTCTGGCCGATGCCGTAGATATATTGGAGCGCGATGTCGATGCGCTTGTTGGCTGGGAGCGTGACTCCCGCAATGCGTGCCATAGTGTGTTGGGGACCGTTCAGCCGGGGTTAATAATTTGGGGACTGGAGGCCTGGTGACTAGGGACTGATAATTGGGTCCGACCCAGTTCCCAGTCCCTAGTTCCCAGTTCCTATCCCTGCCGCTGCTTATGCTTCGGACTTTTCGGACAAATGACCACGACCCGGCCTTTTCGCCGGACTACTTTGCAATCGCGGCACATGGGCTTTACGGATGATCGGACTTTCATAATTGATCCCTTGTCATTCCGAGGAGTGAAACGACGAGGAAAGGGACTAGAATCTATAGATTATTCGCCCTTTTGTCAAATCGTAGGGGCTGATCTCTATTTGAACCTCATCCCCGGGGGTGAGCCGGATGCGGTGTTTCCTCAATTTTCCTGCCATATGACACAATATCATCTGCCCGTTCTCGAGTTTTACCCGGAACGAAGCGGCAGGCAGGTTCTCTTCCACGATCCCCTTCACCACAAGAAAATCCTTGCTGGGAGAAGCGGGTCCTTGCGTGTTATTTCGGCTATATCGTGGCATTCAAATTGGATAATTTTTCGCAAGAATTAGCGGAAACATGAACATATCCACCAAGCAATGGGCGCATTTTAGCAGCAGGGTGTAAAAAAGGTCAATTTCGCATTATCCGTTGCTGCCTATCAAACTTCATCATTTCGGCCCGTTACCGTCGCCTTAATGCGTCGGATTCCTGCCGAGACCGCTTCCTCTTTTTGAATTTTGAACGTCCCAAGCTCACCCGTTCTTGAGACGTGCGGACCGCCGCAGATTTCTTTGCTGAAAAATCCCTGTTTCTCATCGCCGACGGTATACACGTTGATGTTCCCGCCTACCTGCGCGTATTTGTCTTCGAAGAATCCAAGGGCGCCGGCTTTTTTCGCCTTGTCCATGGGCATGACCTCGTACGCTACGGGCAGGTCGCGGCGGATTGCGTCGTTCACCAAGTTTTCGACCTGCTTGATTTCTTCCGCGGTCATTTTCGTCGCATGCGAAAAATCGAAGCGGAGCCGTTCCGGAGTTATGTTCGATCCCTTCTGCCCCACGTGTTCGCCCAAAACAGTGCGAAGCGCCTGATGCAGCAGATGCGTGGCCGTATGCAAACGGGTAGACGCTTCGGACGTGTCGGCGAGGCCACCCTTAAACATACCTGCTGCTGCCGTGCGCGACAGTTCCTGGTGTTTCAGGAATTCGGACTGGAAGCGATCGCGATCCACGGATTGGCCGCGCTCGCGGACGATCTCCTCGGTCAATTCGAGCGGAAATCCGTACGTCGAATAGAGAACGAACGCCTTCTCTCCGGTCACGTCCCCGGCTTGGAGCATGCGTTCCAACTCCTTCATCCCCTTCTCCAGCGTCTCCTTGAACTTCGCCTCTTCCTTTTCGACCTCATCGATGACGGACGCGCGCGCAACTTCCAACTCCGAATAGAACGACCCGAACTCGCCAATCACGACTGATGCGATGCGCCCTGCGAATGGAACGCTTATGCCAATCTTGTGCGCCTCGCGGATGGCGCGCCGTATCAGGCGGCGAACCACATAGCCCTGCTGCACGTTGGATGGCGCCGCGCCGTCCGCAATAGCGAACGTGGCGGCTCGCAGGTGGTCCGCAATAATGCGAAGCGACCGATCCGACGCCTCATTGCGACCGTATTGCGAACCTGACAGCTCTTCGATGGCACGAAAAATCACCTGAAACGTCTCCGTATCGAATACGGACGAGTGACTTTGGAGCACCGCTGCCATCCGCTCCAGTCCCATCCCCGTATCCACGTTCTTCGCGGGGAGGACGGAGAGCGGCCCGCCTTCCGTATCTCGACGAAACTGCATGAATACGTCGTTCCAGATCTCAACGAAGCGCCCGCAGTCACAGTTTGGATGACAAACCGCGCCGAACGACAGGTCGTGCAGCCGGCCCGTGTCGTAGAACATCTCGGTATCCGGCCCGCATAAGCCTTTGGACAAGGGGCCGGGCCACCAGTTCTTCTTCTTCGGATAAACGTAGATGCGCGGACCAACGGCGTCGTGCGCCGGATCGTCCTTCCCCGCCATGCCCACGTTCGCCGCAATGCCGGCCGTCTCAAAACGTGCCTGCCAGATGCCGATGGATTCCTCGTCGCGCGGCGCGTCCGCATCGCCTTCGAAGACCGTAACGAAGAGCTTCGCAGGATTAATGCCGCACCAGCGCTTTGCCGTAAGGAACTCGAACGACCAGCCGATGGCTTCTTCCTTGAAGTAATCCCCCAGCGACCAGTTGCCGAGCATCTCGAAAAACGTGAGGTGGCGATTATCGCCAACCTCTTCAATGTCGTCCGTGCGCAGGCACTTCTGCACGTTCGCGAGACGATTGCCCATCGGATGCGGCTGCCCCTGGAGGTACGGGACCAGCGGTTGCATGCCCGCGGTCGTGAACAAAACGGACGGATCATTTTCCGGAATCAAAGACGCAGAAGGGATGATTGAATGGCCCTTCTCCTTAAAGAACTCGAGGAATTTTTGACGAAGTCCTGCGGTGGTCATGAACAACGTACCCTGCATGCCGTATGTCGCGTCCGTATAGGCGAACGACGTACGAAATACGACATACGATTATGATCGACCTGCGATATCATGCGCCATCTCCTGCGAAACGAGCGCCTCGCTCCCCTGTATGCCATTCTTTTCTGCCAGCACACGATACAGCACCTCCGCCTGGTTGGCATAGACCTTGAGGAGGCCGGGATCGATGTCTTGCGATTCGCCGGAAATAGTCTGGACTAGGATGAACGCCTTGCTCGACAGGTCCTGCCGGTCAGACGGGATCACGAGCACCTCGCCGCCATCGTCACTCCTCACGAATGAGTGCGTGCGTCCTTCATCATGCACCTGCTTCAGGCTCTTGTTCGCCACGCGAATCTGCTGCTGCGGATCCACGAGAAAATCCTTCAGCGTCCGCATGCGATCGAGTGCCACGATGCGCACGGACGCGTGCCTCCCGCGGACGAGCGCGGATGCGGCGGCCGCGAGCGACTGAAACAATTCCTTCCGGACCCGGTCTTCTTCCAAAAGTGTCGTGGCCGTCTCGTTCGCGAGACGCTTCAATGCTTCCACCTGCCGGTTCACAGCGCCGATATACTCATAGGAGTCAACAAGTTCCTTGCGAACCTTGTCGCGGTCTTTCACGGCCTCGTCGCGCTCTTTCTCCCGCCGCTCCATGACGCGTTCGTACAACGAAAACGTCACAAGCCCGGCAAGACCGAACAGGAAGATGAGCACTTCTTCGGCGTGTTCTTCAGGAATGCCGAACAGGTCCCGCTGAACCAAGCTCGGAGACAAAACCGCGAGGACGAACAGCACGAGATAAATGACGGAAATCCACTCCAGCCGCTGCAATCGGGACATAGGTTGGGCGGAAGGATAGCGGGTTCTTACATATAAGGGAACACGTGTGTACGAGCGGGCAAGAGCCGACGAACAAGTGGATAATCTAAAGCCACTTCTGTGCTGTACGGGCGACCCGCCGGGTCGCCCAGTCAGGATACGATGGAATATCGACAAGAGAACGGGTATCGTCGTTCATCGGATGGGCGACGCATTGCGTCGCTCGTACAGCAATCTGGGAGGTCCTTTCTTATTCCAAGATGATCCCACCCCCCAAACATTCCTCTCCCTTGTAGATGACGGCTGACTGCCCCGGCGCGACGGCAAAGACAGACTTCTTGAAATCGAGACGAATCCGTCCTCGCCCCGTTTCGTGGACCGAGACAGGGACTGCATCCTGGCGATAGCGGACCATGGCGGTCAATCCGCGCTTGCCAGCGGGTGCTGCGCCCGCCACCCAACGCACGTCGCCAATCGTGGCCGTGGTCGCATACAGCGCCGGATGCTCGCGCCCAGGTACGACCATGAGGCAGTTCGCGGACGGGTCTTTGATCGCGGCATACCACGGACCGCGAGCCTCGTTGGAGGGGACCGGCTGTGAGACCGAAAATCCGTGGCGCTGGCCGATCGTGACGCTGTCGAGACCCTTGTGTCTGCCTATCACGCGGCCGTTGGGGTCAACCACATCTCCCGGCTTGGACTGGATGCGCGTGCGCAAAAACGCCGTCATGTTCTGTTTGCCGATAAAGCAGATGCCCATGCTCTCTTCCTTCTCTGCCGTGGGTAGACCGAGGCTGTGCGCGATTCGACGGACGTCCGCCTTCTTCTTGTCACCGACCGGGAACAGGGCATGTCGAAGCGCCATCTGGTCCACGCGATGCAAGAAATAACTTTGGTCCTTTTCCGAGTCGCGACCGCGAAGGAGATGCGCGACGCCTTTCCGGTCATGTTTGACCTGCGCATAGTGCCCGGTTGCGACAAAATTCAGTTTGAGACGTTTCATCTCATGATAAAACAGACCGAACTTGATGAACTGGTTGCATAGCACGTCCGGATTCGGCGTTACGCCGCGCGCGTATCCATCGAAAAGCGGCGTGACGACCTGTTTCCGATACTGGTCTTCAAAATCAAACGTCAGAAGTGGAATGCCGAGCTTGGCAGCGACGCGGATCGCGTCACGCCGGTCACCGCGCCATGCGCACTCTCCGGACCAGACGTCTTTTGAGTCTGACCAGTTCTTGATGAACCCGCCAACAACGCGAAAACCTTTTTTTACGAGTAACGCTGCAGCGACGGAAGAGTCGACGCCACCGCTCATACCGACCAGAACTGACGGCTTCATGTCAATGCGCATTCAGATACGCCCGCGTTTGAAAATCAACGACGCCACTCCCCAATTCGCGTCCCTGCGGCTCGAGAATGTCCGCCTTGTGCGCGTCCTGGAACTTTTTCACCGCAGCCTGAGTGAGCGGACCGTACTTGTCCGTCTCATGACCTGGAGATCCCGGACCGGATGCGGCGATGACAGACCCGTTCGCGTTTAAATACTTCTGGAGTGCTTTCACGTCCGCGCCGCGTAAGCCCGGGCTGAGATTGCGGACAAAGCGGACGGGCGCCGTGGAGGTTCCGGACCATACAAACGAATCCCACGCCCATTTCGCAAGCACGGTCGCCGTAACCACGGAGTCCTCGCGCGCAGCCGCGCCGAACACAACGATCGCGAGTTCCCCGCCGTCACCGGATTTTGGACGGACCTTGACCGTATAGTTGTACATGGACTCTTCGAGATATCCCGTCTTTCCTGCCGTGACGAGCACGTCCGGCTCCACGAACAGGAGTCGGTTCGTATTCTTGACCGTCTTCACCACGGCCTTGGGAGTCCTCACCGTAAACCGATAGGTCGGCGATACCATGGCCGTGTGGATTTCATCGTTCGCCCCGGCAGCGTCTAACGCCAGCGCCACGTCGTACGCAGTCGATACGTTTTTCGGATTCATCCCCGACGCGTCCACGTACGTGGTGTTCGTCATACCGAGGAGACCCGCTCGACGGTTCATCTCCTTGATAAAGCCCTTAGACCCGTACCCGGACTGGCGCGCCATCGCGTTCGCCGCGTTGTTCGCGCTCCCAATGACTGCGGAATAGAGCAGATCGCGGTACGTCATCGTGCTGCCGGACGGAACGCCCAAACGCCCGCCTCCCACTTCGTCTGACTTTACAATGTTGCCTTTCGCGGTCCAGTTCCGGCGGCCGGATGAAAATACATGCGATGTCATGAGCTTCGTGAGACTCGCGGCCGACCACTGTTTGTCCGGATTCAATTTGAACAGCGTCTTGCCGGATGTAACGTCAATGACAAGCAGGGACGCAACCTTGATCGTGTCCACGTTTGGATCCGTTGAGCTCGCACGCAAGACCGGAATGTTCGCCGCGGACGCGGGAAAAGCAACGGAAAGCGCGACACCCAACACGCAAAGCGCAGTCAAAAGCCGTCTACCGTAAGACGACCACGACGACGAGG
>DATMXG010000116.1:0-2377 GCA_035561755.1 Methylomirabilis sp. (SeqCode) | reverse complement strand
ACATAGTCCTGCGTGGGATTCGCCGTTTTCAGCTCCGGGTAGCCGTTCGCGATCGCGAGTTCCGCGGTCTTGGCACAGGGATCGTTTCCGCCGGCCGTACACTCGAGCACATGGAAATTCTTGGCCGGCGATTTCACGGTGGACGGTTCGAGCTTGGATGTGAACCGCATCACCACGGGCGCGTTCACGCACGCCTGGTTCCCGCCAGGACGCCCGTCCCACGGCGTGGGCGACGGGATCACGTCGCCCTGCCCGGGCTTGCACTCCTCCACCACGCGCGGCGCGAGCGGAATGACCCCCGTAGACGTGCGCCAGGCATACATGGCGCTCATGGAACCGGCCTTGCACTGGCCGATCGGCATACATGCCCCGTTGCCGCAGCATTCGTCACCCGTTTTGCAGATACCCTGCGCTTCGTTGCAGTTCCGTACCTCGATCTTGAAGCCGTTCGACGCAAGGCCCGAGGATGCGGGCGAGACCGTGACCGGTCCGGTCTGGGCGCCGGTAGGCACAACAGAAGAAACCTGCGTGTTCGTCCACGGCGTGGCCGTGCCGTTCTTGTTCTGGAAAAACGTCACCTTCCCCGGGCCAGAGGTGAACCGCTCGCCGTAGATCTCCACCGCCGTACCGATCGGAGCAACGGACGGAACCACGGCACAGATACCCGGAGTGGCCGGATCGGTATTGACGGCAAAATTGACTTCGTTCGACGACGGCGTTCCGGGGACGGGAGTGGTGACGCGTACGGTATACGCGCCCGTGCTGATCGCAACCCCAGGCGCGCCTTTGGTGAACGCGGTGGGTACTTTCACCACGATGGACGCGTTACTCCAGAACGCGAGCGAACACGCGGGCGGGAAACTCGTATCCGCGAGCGCTTCGTTTCCCGTGGCGATCTCCTTGAATACCACCGTTCCCACACTGTCCGTGAAATTCGTTCCCGTGATCGTGACATATGCGCCGACCGGACCGGACGCCGGATCGATGCTCGTAATCTCCGGCGGGCCGCCGCCCGTCTTCGAAAGGACTTGGATGCCGACGGGGTTCGAGGTGATCTGGTTCACGGTGATCGTGACCGGGTACGTTTTCTCGCTCACGTTCGGGATGAGCGCCTGTGTCTCGCCGTCCGTCCAGCTCGTGGTGGAGATGACCTTATCCCCGAACTGTATGCCGGCTGCGGTGGTGCCGAACCCCTTGCCGACGAGCTTGAAGAGCTGCCCGGCAGTGCCCGCGTTCGGATCCGCGGCGCAGATGCCCGGGCGCAGCGCGTCGTTCACGAGAAAGTCGTTGATGAACGGATTCGGCGGCGCGTTCGTGGCGTCCGCGAGACCACTCGCGCTGTTCGTAAGACGGATGGGACCGCTCTTGGCTGCCGCAGGCACTTCCACGATCACTTCCGTGGGCGACCAGGTCTTCGTGCCGTAGTCCACGCATGCTTGGGGCGGCTTTGCCTCAACGCCCGGATCACCGGGAGGACCGAGGAACGTGACCGTGCCGTTCGTTCCAAAGTTCACGCCCTTCAGCGTAACGTAGGATCCTACAGCCCCGTCATTCGGCGTCACGCTCGTGATCGTGGGCTGTTCCACACACACACTATTCGCGCACACACCGCTCGCGCACTGGCTGTTCTGGGTGCAGGATGAACCGGAACACGCTCCGCAATACTCAGGTGAATTCTGGTCGCCGCCGCAGTCGATACCCGTCTCGCCCTGGTCCTGCGATCCGTTGAAGCAGTGGGCGGCGCGCACGATGACCGTGACGGGATCGCTCTTTTTCACGCCGGAGTCCACGTCGTAGGCCGTTGCCGTGAGCGTATGCTCGGTGCCTGATTGCACGCCCGCCGTGTCCCACTGCACGTGTGCGTCGTAGTTCAAGGGCGACGACCCCTGGGGCGCTGAATCGCCGATCGCGTTCGTCCCCTCGTTGAACGACACATACGCGATCCCGGATTCATCCGTGGCGTAGGCATTCACGTCCACGAGCGCATCCGCGCTCACCGACCCGCCGTTCACAGGGTACGTAACGGTCACGTTCGGCGGCGTCACGTCCACGGTGGTGCCGCTCTTGAACGCCCCTTCGCAGGACGGCGCGAACCCGCCGCAGACGATCGTTGCGCCCGTGAGTGCTTTCAAGGACGGACTCACCTTCACGCGATAGTCGGTGTTGTCGTCGTAGCAGCGGAGCGTGTCGTTCGGCGGCGGGCACGGCTGCGCGGGTACGAACCGAAGCTCCTTATTGTTGTCCGGGTTCGCGCTCACCGTGCCGGCCACCGGCGTGCCATCAAGCTTCTCCACGGAGACGGCCGCGGCAGGCGCCGGAGATTCAACCGGTTTGTTGAACACCACCTTCACGATCACTTTCTTCGTGGTGAGAGATC
>DATMXG010000115.1:0-4516 GCA_035561755.1 Methylomirabilis sp. (SeqCode) | reverse complement strand
GAGCAGCTCATCCGGCAGCACACGCTGGGGCACGGGGAGGCCGGTGCGGAACCGCGTTGTCGCGTCTTTCCACACGTCTGCGAAGTACACGAACGATACCCCTACGAACGAGAGGACGAGGAGCAGGAGAATGGTGAGTCGCTGGCGAGTCATGAATGACGAAATGGGTTACATTCCTCGCTTCGCTCGGAAAGACAAGGGCTCGTAGCAGGATTGTCATTCCGAGCGAAGCGAGGAATGTAATTCCTTACGGGAGGGCGAAGTCGTACAACTTTCCAGTCAGCGCATCGGTGAAGATGATGTGCTGGCCGTTATCGGCGAGGACCGGGTTCCGTACGCTTAAATCGCCGGTTGGTGACCCAAGCGGAATCTTCGCGCCGGTGCGAAGATCGATTTTCACGAACGAGTCCGGGATGGAATTGAAGAGGTCCTGTTCAAGCCCGGAGCCGCGGGGGAGCTGATTAGGGACGGCACAGTAGATCGTGTCTTCATCCCCCCACACGCACTTGTCCGCCCACGTTTGGATGTCTAATTTTGTTCGGCCCTGGTTCAGGGTGTCCGGATCTCCGCCGGAAATCCAAAGTTCCGGACGATACTCGGACGCAACGCTCCACGTGCTGTAGAGCAGCTTTTTCCCCGTTGGCGACCAGAGCGGGCGGAAGCCGCGGCCTTCTACCTGCAGACCCCGGAAATTCTCGTGGTTTTTTCCTACGAGAAGGATTTCGTCGCGGTCAAACCCCTTTGACTCGCCTACAGTGGCATAGGCGATGATCTGGTTGTTCGGCGCCCAATGCGGAAACGTTTTGTCTGCGTTGTTTCCCAAGAGTTCGATTGCCTGAGAGTTGTTGCCGTTCGGGTCTGCAACGATGAGAAAACGCGATGCAGGCGTGAGCGCTTCGCTCTTCGCCACCACCTGCGTGTCGTCCGGCGCGAAATTGAATGACTGCCAGTGCTTCGGGAGAGTTGTCTGCGTTTTCGTGCGGAAGTCGTAGTGGATCTTCGCGCCGTCGGGGAACGTGAGGATGGCCTGGTCCGTGCTGTTTCCCCAAGATACGGAATCGAGGTTGGGGAACGTGGCGTCGCTCAATGCCTCCGTCGCACCGTCCGGGCGCACGCGGTAGAACTTGGAATCGTCCGGGTTGTAGAAACGGGCTCCGGTTCCGTCCGAACTCGGGCTCACTCCCTGAGTCACCCCGTCCCGGAGGAGGACGGTCTGCGGAGGAGCAGCTTCGCCCGGTGCCACCGCGCCTGGTACAGCTCCAGCCGGAGGTAGTGCACCAGGCACCCCGGGGACGGTCGGAGCGCCCGGCACGGCAGGCCCTGCGCCCGGGAGAGCCCCCTCAAAACCTGGCGGTATTTCCGGTTGCACGGGTACTGGCTTTGCCCTGAAAAAGACGAGGTAGATACCCACGGCAACTCCGGCCGAAAATAGGAGGAAGAAAACGACGAATAGGATCCGTTTGAGGCGTTCGGACATACGCTCGTCAGTATATCACGATTTCACGCGTATTGACGGAAGAAACTTCCTTCCGAACGCAGTCGTGTGTCACCCGTCCGTACAGCTGGTTCGATCAGGTCTAACCGCCGAGAACTCCGATGAAGAGTTTCCCGACGCCAGTCGTGAATGCTTCCCATGTGTTTGATTTGGCGGCTGCCGCGATTGCGGTAAGGAAGATGAACGGAGCGAGGCATTGGAAGAGTTGGGCGCAGCAGACCAGCCCGTCTACGCAGCCGGTGAGGACGTCTTCCGGAAACGAAGAGGGCGGAATGAGCTTGATTTTGAAGAGGTATTTGTTGATCACCTGCACGTTAAGCTGAAACGCGAGCAGGAGGAGCGGAATGATCACTTCCGATCCCGCCATTTCCGCGCCCTGAAATACCCGCCATAGTTTTTGTACCTGTTTCAGATTGTTCATTTTCTGCGCCTGGAAACGCTTCTGGGCTTCGTCGGTGAGCATCTGTTTTGCCGCCTGCAATCGCGCGCGTGTTTGTAGCCTCTGCAGTCGCGCAGCATCGGCTTGCGCCCTCTCCAGGGCGGCTGGCGGCGTGCCGGGCGTCCCTGTAGTCGCCGCTTCTGTTTCCGGTTCCCCCTCTTCTTCCAGCGGTGTCTCTTCTTCTTCCGGAGCGGCCGCGACAGGCGCACCACCGGCGTATGTGAAGCGCTCCATGGTCCGCATCATCTCTCGTTGGCGTTTCCGTTCTCGATCCTCGTCCGTTTCCTCTGCCTGCGTGTACGACCGGGTCGGAAGTTCGAGGAGCGTGGGTTCTTCCGACGCGCCCACGGCACCCGTTGCGGCGGCTGCGGCAAACCGGTCGCTTCCCTGACGGGCCATGAGTTGCGACGCGAAAGCGATGTTGCGTGCCGTGCCGCTCACCTGCTCACCGGCGCGTTCCACGTCTGCGCCCGCGCGCTGCACCTGTGCGCCCGCGCGGCGCATCGCCTGCCCCGCACCCACGGCCGAACGCCCCACTTCCGCGGTTTTTGCTCCTGCCGAGGAGAGAGCGGTGCCCGCGCGATGCATCTGGCCCGCGGCTTTCGATCCAACGCCCGTTCCGGCAAGGAGCACTGCGGCAGACGAGAGTCCTTTTCCAACTCTTCCTATCCCGGCTCCGGCGCGTTCAGCGAGTTTTCCACCGCGTTCCACTTTTGCGCCGGTTCGGCTTACCGTCATTCCCGCCTGCGTCACGCGCTCCCCAGCGCGGGTTACGCGCTGGCCAGTCGATCCGACGGCAGAACCCGTTTTCCCTAACGCCAAAGACAACCGGCCGTGATCCGATTGTGAGCTTCCGCCGCCGCGACGCGCAGCTGCGCTGGCGCGGGAACTGGCTTGCGCCATGCAGACAGTTTAGCACGTGCGATTGAACTCAACTGCAGGTGATGACGAAGATGGGTAACAAATTTCGTTTCTCGCCGCGGAGCCTGCTCTACGTGAGCTGTGCGAGTCGAATACCTCCTCGGAATAACAAATCTCACGGAACGTTTGCCATTCCGAGCGAATGCCGAATAACAAAGCCGTCAGACAGCAGCCAAACCCTTCTTCGTGGCTCTCAGTGTGATCTTTCTCTTCCCCGGTCTGGACGTAAGAAGCCGTCCCACGAAATCCGTCACCTCGCGGTCTACGAGGCGGCGCGCGGCGCGCGCGCCTTCCTTCTCCGGCATGGGGAGGGCTGCGAGCCAGTTCAGCACGTCCGAACCCGCCGAGCAGGCCACGCGTTGGGCTTCCTCCACGCGTTTCAATGCAGCGTCCAATTCGCGTTTCACGATTTCGCGCATGTGGACGACTGTGAGCGGCTTGAAGACGACCACGTGGTCGAGTCGGTTCAGGAGCTCGGTGCGGAACCGTTCCTCGATCTGACCCTTCACGTATCGGTCAAATGCATCTCCGGAGGTTAGGTCATCCACACCGAATCCGAGCGACTTTTTCGATACCGCCTCTGCACCTACGTTCGAGGTCAGAATCACGTAGGACTGCCGGAAGCTCACGTGCCGGCCCGTAGCGTCTGTTACACGGCCGTCTTCGAGGAGCTGGAGGAGGATATGCTGCACTTCCGGGTGCGCCTTTTCGATCTCGTCGAAGCACACCACCGAGTGTGGCCGCTTGCGGATCTGATCCGTGAAGCGGTTGGACTCGCGGTAGCCCACGTATCCGGCGGGGGAGCCGAGAAGCTTGGAAGCCGAGTGACCTTCGCCGAATTCGCTCATGTCGAGCTTCAGGAGCGCGTCGTCGCGTCCGAACAGTTCCCGCGCGAGCGTGCGCGCCATCTCCGTCTTCCCCGTTCCGGACGGACCCGCGAACAACATTGAAATCTTTGGCCGTCGGCTGTCATTCAGCCCCAGCCGTGCCTTACGAACCGCGTCGGCTACGGTCCGGACGGCGGCCTCCTGTCCCACGATCCGTTCGGCGAGCCTTGCTTCAATGTGCGCCATGCGTTCCCGTTCCGAGGCGAGGACGGTTTCGACTGGAACGTTCGCCATGCGGGCCACCACCGCAGCCACGTCTTCCAAGCGTACGCGGACCGGTTCGGCGTTGCGCTTCTTCGCGAGGCCTTCCTCGAGTGCCGCATGTTCGTGCTGAAGCGTTGCTTCTTCCTTTTTGAGCTTGGCGGCGTCCGTGAGGCGCTGTTCGGCAACGGCTTCGTCTTTTGCGGCTCCGGCGGCTATTGCTGCAGCTTCGAGGGTGCGGAGTCGTTCCATGGCCTCGCTGTTCCGTCGTGCGGCCACTACAGACGCGGCCGCCTCGTCCATGAGGTCGATGGCTTTGTCTGGGAACAAGCGGTCTGTGAGGTAGCGTTCGGCGAGCGATACCGCGGCGTCGAGCGCCGCGTCGTCGTACGTGACGCCATGGAATACGGCGTACCGTTCGCGGACGCCCTCGAGCATCTCCCGCGTGGCGGCCGTGGAGGGTTCTTCAACTGTAACCGGCTGGAAGCGCCGCTCAAGCGCCGCGTCTGGTTCGATAAATTTTTTGTACTCGTTCCACGTGGTCGCGCCGATGCACCGGATTTCCCCGCGTGC
>DATMXG010000114.1:0-10079 GCA_035561755.1 Methylomirabilis sp. (SeqCode) | reverse complement strand
TCACGGGTCAGTCTCGCGGCGCTCGCAGAGCATCGCCGCTCGAGATATTGAAGGAACGTTACGCGAAAGGCGAGATCAGCAAAAAAGAGTTCGAGGAGAGGAAGAAGGACGTCAGGTGAAGACGGCGCCGCGCGGCCGCTTCTTCTCGAGCCACGCCATGAGGTCCTTCGCCGATTTCGTATTCAACACGTCTTTTTTCGTCGCCCACCCGCGTCGCGCGATGGCAATGCCCAGCGGCAGGAAATCGAAGTGTTCGGGCGCATGCGCGTCCGAGTTCACCACGAGCATCACGCCCGCGCGCACGGCAGCACGCGCGTGGATCGCAGAAAGGTCTGATCGTTCCGGGTAGGCGTCGATCTCGAGCGCCACGCGGTGTTTTTTCGCGGCCGCGATCACGGCGTCCATGTCGAGGTCAATCGGCTCGCGTTTTCCGATGAGTCCGGCCGTGGGGTGAAAGAGGCAGTCCACGTTGGGATTCGACATGGCCGTGGCCACTCGCGCGGTTTGCGCGGCGCGGGAGAGTCGAAAGGCCGAGTGGACCGAGATGCCCACCCACTCGAGCCGCTCGAGTGTCTCATCCTTCAAGTCCAGCGATCCGTCCGCGTGGATGTCGCACTCAGTCCCTTTCAACACGCGGAAGCCGGACAGCTTTTTATTCAGTGCGTCGATCGCTTTGCCCTGCTTCGCCACGCCCTTCTCGTCCAACCCGTTGATGAAGGCGAGCGCCCTCGTGTGGTCGGTCACGGCGAGGTAGTCGAGCCCGCGCTGTTTTGCCGCCGCGACCATGACTTCAATCGACGCCTGTCCGTCGGTCCAACTCGTCTGAACTTGCAGGTCGCCACGCACGGAACCGTAGGGGATGAGGTTGGGGAGCGCGCGTCGCCTCGCCGCGTCGATCTCGTCCTCGCCGATGCGGATCTCGGGCGGTGGCGTATCCATGCCGAGCCGCTTGTAGATTTCGTCCTCGGTCTTGCACGCAATGAGTGCCGCGGCGCTTTTCGTCGTTTTGCCTCGTTGCGACCGTTTGAAGAGTCCGTACTCGGACAGGGTGTAGCCTTTCGAGAGTGCGAATTCACGGAGCAGGACGTTGTGCCGCTTGTCGCCGGTGAAATATTGGACCGCAGAGCCGAACGCGGCGTCTGGAACCACGAGGAGGTCGGCGTCCATGCCATTCGTGAGCCGGACTGACGCTTTATTCTTCCCCCGTGAATGGACGCTCTCGACTTCTGGCATGGCCACAAACGTTTCCATGACCCGCTCCGGATGTGCGGTCGTCACGAGCAGGTCAACGTCGCCCACCGTCTCCTTGCGACGACGGAGCGACCCCGCGTATGTGCAGCGCTTCACTCCCTGAACCTTGGAGAGACGGTCGACGATCCGATCCGCAAGCGGCAGAACGTACCCAAGCAGTTGTCGTCCACCCGCGTTTTGCATCATCCCAAGTCCGCGCGCGAGTTTTTCTTCGCTCTGCACACCGAAGCGGGGGAGTGAACGGATCTTTTGTGCTTTCAGCGCACGTTCAAGGTCTTTCAGCGTCCGGACCTTCAGGTGCTTGTACAAGTCTCGGATCGTTTTCGGACCCATCCCTTCGATCTTCGAGAGCGCCCAGATGTCGACCGGGAACTTCTTCTTCATCGATTCATACTCTTTGATGTGCTTTGTCCGGAAGAATTCGTCGATCTTCTCGCTGATGGCCTGTCCGATGCCCGGGAGTTCCTTCAGCGCTTTGATCCCGCCGCGCTTCCACGTTTCCTTCACTTCGTCACCCAACGCAGCCATGGTCTCCGACGCCAATTCGTACGCACGCGGCTTGAATGGGACGCTGTTCATCTCGTCGATCGCGGCCATCTCGAAGAAGATTCTGGCCAACTCGCGGTTCGAGGCGAGAGAGACTTTCATGCCGAAAGTGTATCGTGCGGCGCGGCCCTTGACGAGTAGCGCAATTTGTGATATAAGAACGCCAATCAGTCGCGTGCCTTCTGGCGTAGCAAACCGGATAACGCGATTGCAGAGGTCTCACGGCTCGTGAGACCCCGGCTGACGGGGCAGCGTGCGGCCCCCCGTCGCAGAGATGGCCGTTGTACGTCGCCCTTCCTGAAATATGGGAGGATCGGTGTCTACGGACGCTCGGCCGGAATCTTCGCTGTTGGCGAAGATCCGCACATACTTTACGACCGTTCTCGAGTCTATCGAGGACGGTCGTCAATTTTTTCCAGCCTTATGACTTGTGGGTAAGGTGCGTCTTCACCTTGACAAGGGTTTATCTTAAGGTTACCCTTCTATTCATATGACTACTCGTTTCATCGGTTTGAAGGAGCTTCGATCGCGTCTCACAAGCGTCGCGGGACAGGCGCATAAGCGTCGGGAACGATATATCGTTCTGCGAAAGAACGAACCGATCTTTGAACTCCGTCCGCTCTCGAAAAAAGATGCAACCCTTGAAAAACTCATTCACGATATTGAATTGGCGCAAGAAGATGTACGGAAAGGAAGCGTCTACACACAAGAAGAAGTAGAGCGTATGTTTGGGATCTAGGTATGGGTTTTACGTGGAGGTATACCGAGCAGGCTAGGAACGACCTGAACCTCATACAGCAAAAAATTGCTGTTCGCATCATAAAAAAAATCAGACATTTTTGCACGTCAGATGATCCATTTACATTTGCGAAGCCGCTCCATGGAACGTTGAAAGGATTGTTCCGTTTCCGCATTGGTGAATATCGTGTCATTTTTCAAAAAGACCCAACAGGACAGATGAACATTCTTCTTATTTTACGCATCAAGAATCGTAAAGAAGTATATGAGTAGTCGTCGTATGAAAGACGGGCAGTATCCAATTGAGGCCTTTGACACCCCGCGCGTTCCGGGTTACAGAGCCGGTCAGGAGGACCATGGGTTTCGTTGAACATTTTGAAAACAAGATAGACGTCGCTCCGCGCTGGCTCACGATTCCCGCCACGCATGTGGTGTTCTACGGCTTGTATCTGGCCACCAACCGCTATCAGCTGACGCAGCCGCGCTTTTTGCCATTTGTCCCCGGCGAGGAAGCGATCCCGTTCGTGGGTTGGACGTCGTACATCTATCTCACGATCCTGTTCGTGATCCCGGTCACGATGTGCCTGCTGCCGAAACCCGGTTTCGGGAGGGCCGTCGTGTCGGGCATGGGGCTCGTGGCGTTGCACATTGCTATCTTCGTGCTGTTCCCCACGGAGTACCCGCGCCCGTCGGGCCCGAGCGGACACACGATTACGGACCTCATCTGGAGGGCCGACGCGCCGGCGAACGCGTTCCCGTCATTGCACGTAGCGATCAGCTTTTTCCTCGCCTTTGCGCTCGGCCGGATGGGGCGCCGCACTGTCGGCGCTGTCCTCCTCGCGTGGGCCGCTGTGATTTCCGTCTCGACCCTGACGGTGAAGCAGCACTACGCGTTGGACAGCGTTGCCGCGATCGCCGTCGCATTCGTCGCCTCACGGCGGATCGGATCGTTCGGAGCAAAAGCGTCTCCATGACCGTTCTCGAAACTCTCGGGGACGGTCATTTGATATCGGATCGGGAGTGACCTTGAGACTGCGCGGGTATCGGTTGTCGGGTATCTGGTATGGACCCTTCGGTAGTAGGTCGGTTTCGGTTGTCGGGTACTCGTTGTCGTGGGGGATCGTCCACGACAACCGATACCCGAATCTATCTCATATTAAAACATTCCCCGCGCTACGGACGCGCGAGGAATGAGAGGGCTTCTTGGAACACCTGCTTGCGGAAGATGAGACCCGCGTGGTCCACGGGCATTCTCTTGTACTCGGCTGCCGGGTGCCGGCAGCGTTCGGGAGGAGCAAGGAAGTCGCTGTCTCCCGCGATGGAAAGGAACGGAATGTCCGGCAGAGCCGCGTCGTTCCTCGGTCCGCGCCAGAAGCGCGGGTGGAGGGGAAGCATCTCGGCGGCACCCGGAAGAACGCCGGCCATGAGCGCGGCCCAGGTTCCCGCAAAGGGCGAGCCGAGCGTCACGAGTCGGATTTCGAAGCCGTCGAACACTCCGGTACGGATGGCTTCGATTGCGATGAGTCCGCCCATGCTGTGCGCTACGATGTCGACGCGGCGCACGTATGGGTAGCGGTCCCGGACCCAGTTGATACGGCGGCGAAGGAGCCGCACGATCGCGCGGATCGGCAGGACCGATGACAACCCGAGATTGAAGCTGAAGGCGGGGATCCCGGCGCGGTCGAACCGCCACTCGAGAGGCCGGACGACCGATCGCGGTCCGAGGAAACCTGGGATGATGAGCACCACGTGGTCGGTGTGGGTCTTCAGCCGCGGCATATCTCGTCCGCGTTTGGATGTGAGATGGGAAAGGAGCAGACGCACGTACGCCGCTCCGTACGTGACCGTTTCAACGAGCGGATGGGGCATGCCGTCCTCCTGGTTGGACATCCTATGGATGGGGGAGGTGAGCGTCAACCCCGTACCAGTTTGTGATCACAGTCCAATAGGTCATTTGGTGCTTACGGTTGCACAGATTATTTGCAGCACCGGATTCGTTGTCACGAACTGATGCGGGTGTTTTTCTCGGACGTATTTAATGAGAAACCCCGCCCCTCGCCTTCGGTTCGGGGTGACAACGCTGCACTCGGTATGTACGAGGCAGAAGCTTGTTGTCATTCCGAGCGAAGTGAGGAACGGGGTCAGAAGGACCGCGGGAAGCCGAGGTCAACGTTGAACGTGCATGCGTATGCCCAGAGGGCGTTCATGAGCAGGTCCGGATCGCCGTCGCATTCTTCGATCATGTTACTGTGTAAGATGACCGTGTGCTCTCCGTCCGCGAAGCGTCCGATCACGCAGGGCGGCGATACGACGACCCGCTCGACCAAGGACGGAAGCGCGGATGCATGCATCTCGTCCATCTGGATCGACAGCAAGCGGCGGAACATGCGCCACTCTTCGCGTTCCAACGCATCGTCGTGCGTGATCCGCATGAGGATATCCGGCCGTTGGCTACTTCCGGTGTAGACGAGAATAAGACGAAGCGCTTTCTTGTGCGGTTCTTCCATGGCTGCACCGTTGTCTCTGACGTGTGAACCTGTAAAAGGTTTGAGGATACGTAACAGTAACTGGCGAGTACGGTCAATCGGCCCGTGACGACCCACGCCCTTGCGAGAGAGGTCGGCGTTTGTTAGCATCCCTGCGCCAATCGAGCATTAATGGACCGTCTCCTCGGTGCTCGGAATATGTAGGCGGGTATCGCCCCTCGGCTTCGCCTCGGGGTGACAAGGGAACGGTCGGGGTGACAAGGGGAACGGAGGATAGAGGAATGATGAGTGTGAGTGATGAGGACCCTTCAAATACTGCGGGTATCGTATAGCGGCTATTATGCGTCCTTGCCAAGGACGAGATGGGGGTTCGACTCCCCCTACCCGCTCCAGTGAAAGCGCCCCGAGACATCGGGGCGTTTTCCGTAGCCTGATTCATTTTCTTTCTTTACGTGCTTCCTCCTGCGCGTCGAGTGTCTCCCGGGTGGGTGACGGCATCGGGAAGTTCGACTGCCATTCGCGGATGCGGCGGCGTTTGACGCTGCTTGTGTTAGGCGGCAGGCGTCCGAAGAGCCGCTCGAACATGATGGCGTCTTCATACGGCGATTCGTACGGGTCGCCGTGGATCTCGCACTCGTCGTCGAAGTCGTCGTTCCCGTACACGGCGTCTTCGCAGAGTGGGCAGCGGCGCACGCGGGGATGACGGAAACGCTCTTTTTCCCAGTCGATTAATTCATGGCGCTCGTCGCATGCGGCGAAGAAATCATCGAGTGAGTCGGGACGGACGGGTTCGCGGTCGAACGGGGGCATGCAGGTTGTGGTCATAGGGGTGTTGAGGTGAATGAGGTGTTCGTTATTTTTGATGGATTACGAATTACGGATGGGATCATACGGATTTTACGAATTACGGATGGGTACGAATTGATTTGAAGTCAGGCAGGTTGAGCAGACGCATGAATGTGACTCCATGGGGCATAAACGTCGCGATGATGCCTAAGGCGAGCTTCGTGGATCGTAAATAGCCGTTGACTTGATCGATGGCTATCCTCTGAATTCGATGACCTTGTTTAAGTTCTAATACCAATTTCTCATCGATGAGAAAGTCCAAGTAGTGATTACCAGTTGGTAAACCGTGAAACACTACATTTGTAGGAAGTTGCTCTTTGGATGGAATGTTTAATTCTCGTAATCGATTTGCCACTGCTCGTTGATAAATTCGTTCACGATGTCCGTAGCCGATATCGTTGAAGACATCAAACAGCGCTCCAACGACGCGATAACTTAATTCCGGATAAACAATTTTCGTCTTTCCCATATGTTTTTGTACCAATTCGTAATTCGTAAAATACGTATGATCCCATTCGTAATTCGTAATCCATCCTTTCGTATTACGCAGCCACGTCGAGTTTCGCTGCCAGCGCTTCGAGCCTCCGCCGGCGCAGGAGCTCGCGCAGCCGCTTTGCCGCGCCGGTCAGGGCCACGGCTCCAGCGGCCGCGCCGAACGGCGTCCAATCCGGCATGCGGCCTCCGTGATCTTCAGAGACTGGCGCGATGGACGACGGAGCGTGTGTCACGATTTCGATTTCGTCAGCCGTGCGCGGGAGGAGCGCGGGATTGTCGCGGCGCAGATCGAGGAGCCCGGTCACGCGGACGACGTCGCCCTTCATCAGTCGTTCCGCGCGGAATTTCACGGCCGGAGGGATGTTGATCTGTACGTCGAGACCGTCAACGTTTATCACGAAGCCGCGCGCTTTCACGTCCTTCACGGTTCCGGTGGCGGCCACGAGGCTCCAGGAGTCTTCTTCTGCGGGCGCCAGCAGTTCCACGGAACGGGTTCTCGGCGCGGGGGGCGTCGCAAGTACCCGTCCTCCGGTGTCTTGGCGTATAACGGTTTGCCACACGTCCGTCGTCTTCATGCGGAGCTCCGGACCTTTATAGGTGGATGAGAGCGTACCCATCACGCGCACGGTCGCGCCGAGCGGCGGGACGTTCAGGTGTTTGGGGAGATAGACGATCACGCCGCGGCCGTCTTCGCCCAGGAGGATGAAGGCGTGGGTGGACCCAAGGAGGCGCGGCACGGAGCCCACCGTCCCTGTGACGCGCACGCGCACGCCGTTCGCATCGTTCTCGAACATAGAGGAGAATGGATAAAGAGTAGGGATGGGGGATCCCTTTACCGTTGGTTTTGGCGCGGTTGTTTTTGTTTTCGTTGACGATGGCACCGCGGATGTCTTTCCCGTTGCGGCGGTTTTTGTCGCAGGCGTTACGATCTTGGCCGTCGCAAACTGTTTCGCGGCAACGGACTTGGTCGTGGTCTGCCTGGCCGTCGGTTGTTTCACCGCAGACGGTATCGTCTGCGCGCTCGTGCTCGTTGCGACCGCGCTCGTCACGGCGGGCGCGCTCACGTCCACGAGCGGCAACGGTTGCGTCGTCTCCGCGGGCGCGGGTGACGGCACGCTGTTCACCGCACCGGGGGTGGCGACGGGCGTCTCCGTCCACGTTCCGTCCGAGAGACGCCGCGCCCAGGCCACACCGTCTTCAAGTTCCGGTATCGTCGTTGCGTCCGTCACGGTTTGCGACAACTCGCGCAGCTCAAGCCGGTCTCCGCCGTTGTTCAGGCGCGCGCTCGTGAGCGCCACGACGAGGAACCCGGGCGCGGTCACGGCCGTGCCTTTGGCGATTGTCGCGATCCGGCCCACTGCGTCCCAGAGTTCGAGCACGCGGTCCGTGGCGGTCGCGTTTACGTCCGCGATGGCGAGTTCGATCCATTCGGGTCCTGACGCGGGGTTGGACATGGCTTCGGAGAGTGAATAGGAAAGGGGATTGGGAACGGGTGGCTGGGAACTGGGAACTGATTCGGGTTCCGCGATTGTGACGACGGGGTCAGTCGTGGTCGCTGCTTCGACCAATGGTTCCGTCGTCGTCGGTGTCTCGAGGGCGGTAACTTCCGTTGTGGTCGTGGCGGACTCATCCGTTGGATTCGTGATGATGTCTTCCGTGGTCGTTGCATCCGTTTCGCCCGTCGGATCCACGACGGAATCCGGCGGCATCTCTTCGGCCACCCACAGGTCGCACGTTCCGGGCGTACCCATATCCGCGATGCCGTCGTCGTATCCGACGGACGAAGATGCGGCTGTCCAAGCGTCTGGAGCATCGCCTTGCGTGGTCGCATTGACGCGAATCATTGTCGCCTTTGGCGAGGACGATCCGGCGAGTGGCGCGCCGCCGTCGCCCGCGCGGTCCACGGTCACGCCGTCCGCGTCTACGAGTTCGACGCCGAGCGCGCTGTTCGAGAGGCTCACGGTCGTAGTCGCAAGATCGACGGTGACGTTCAGTGCGGATTTCTCGTCCGTGTTCGGATAGTTCGCCACGAGGTAGGTGCTGCGCGGCGCGATCACGGCGTCCGGCGGCAAGAAGATCTGGCGTCCGCCTTCGCCGGCGCCGCGCAACACCCACCCGGCGACGGTCGCCGTTGCATCACCGAGGTTCGCGAGTTCGATCCACTCGTCCGCAGTTGAGAGGCTCGACCCGGCCCAGGCGATTTCTTCAATCACGACCTGTCCCGTGGATGGGACAACGGGCACATCGCCCGTCTGTGTCTCGTTGAACGAGGCTACGGCGGGTAGAGGACCGGTTGGAATCGGCCCGCGGAACCAGAGGACGGATGCGATGACGGCCACGAGCGTGGCGCGACGAGCGCAGATAACCAACCGACGGATGAAGCGACGGAGAAACATAGAGGGTTGTAGGGGCGACCCGCTGGGTCGCCCCGACCGGTATTACGATCGGTTTCGTGAATCGGTCGATCGCTTCGGTCTGTATTCCAGTCAGTCCCATGACTCTGAAAGCCGCGCAAGGGGGTGGAATCGGAAAAGTGGATAACTCAAAATTTTCTCTTAATCACGCGCCCTTGACCGCGCGCTGCATCCGTTCTATTTTTGTTCTAGACATCCCGACACCCGTGAATCTGCCCACTCGTCCACCTGTCCACCTCCCCCTCTATGCCTCTCCCTGTCACCCCCAAGCAGAAAGAAGTGCTGGACTTCATCGTCCAGTTCATCAATGAGCGGGGCTACCCGCCGTCCTACCGTGAGATCGCGGACGGTCTCACGCTCGCGTCTCCGTCCACGGTCCACGTGCATGTGCAGGCGCTCCGCGAACGCGGGTACTTGCGCGCGAACGCCGGGTCGTCCGCCCGCGAACTCGAGCCCACGGATAAGGCCGTGCGCTGGGGGAAGAGCGCAATCCTGCCTCTCAAGGGCCTCATTACCGCCGGCGCTCCCATTGAGGCGGTCGAAGAGCACGAGACGTTCGCGGTCCCGGTTGATCTCGCACCGGACTCAGCGAACTCCTACGTCCTCCGCGTGAAAGGGGAGTCCATGATCGAGGACGGAATTTTAGACGGCGACTTCGTGGTTATCGAACGCAACCCCTCGCCCAAGAACGGCGACGTCGTCGTCGCGCTCCTCG
Source organism: Methylomirabilis sp. (SeqCode) (assembly GCA_035561755.1). GTDB lineage: Bacteria > Patescibacteriota > Patescibacteriia > 2-12-FULL-60-25 > 2-12-FULL-60-25 > 2-12-FULL-60-25. Next base: position 588 of record DATMXG010000114.1, on the reverse strand, counting down.
ACAACTCCTATGCTACGCTCAAGCGCTTCTACCGCGAACGCGACCGCATCCGCCTGCAACCGGCAAACTCGAAGATGAAACCTATTTACTGTTACGATCCGCTGATTCAGGGCGTCGTCCGCGCCGTCATTCGCAACTTTCGTCCAAAGTTCGCCTAAGACCAATCAAAGGTCGGTCCTCATTCTGTCTTCAGGGTTGTTTCAGCGCGCCGTGATGTTCGAAGGTGAGGGGATTGAGCATCAAGCATGAGCCATTCCGTCTTGTTATGGGAGATGGGACGGCATGCTCCACCCCTCACCTTCGAACATCACGGCTTCTGCAACAAGCCGCACACCCCCTTCCGGCATCCGTATATCCGTATTGAATCCGCGGTCATTCACCTTCAGGCATGCATCACAGTTATTCATTTATACGTGTTCCTACATACTTATGACGTATGAAAAAGTGGACGAACCCGTCGAAGTGCTCGCGGCGTTCCGCAAGGACCGCGCCGAACCCATGACGTTCAAGTGGGGGAATCGCTATTACCAGGTCAAAAAGATCAATCTCGTACACACCGAGCGCGAAGGACGCGACAAGGTGTATTAC
>DATMXG010000113.1:0-2492 GCA_035561755.1 Methylomirabilis sp. (SeqCode) | reverse complement strand
CTTCCCAACCGCTCCTCAACCCGTTAAGGTTCCGCTACCTATGGCATCCGACCTGGAGCGCGTCCCGCCGCAGAACCTGGAAGCGGAGCAGTCCCTCCTGGGTTCGCTCCTGCTCGACAAGGATGCGGTCATTAAGATTGCGGACCGCGTAACCCCAGACGATTTTTATTCCGACAACCACCGCGCGATCTACGAGGCCATGATGGACCTGTACCGCCGCCACGAGCCGATCGACCTCCTCTCCCTCTCCAACCTGCTCGGTGAGCGCGGGCACATCGACCGGATCGGCGGCCGCGCGTACCTCGTGCACCTCTCGAATGTTGTACCTACGGCGAGCCACGTGGTCCATTACGCAACTATCGTGGCGAAGAAGGCCACGCTCCGCCGTCTGCTCCAGGCCGCGAGCGACATCTCCGCCCTCGGGTACGGGGAGGCGGAAGACGTGGAGGTGACGCTCGACACCGCCGAGCAGAAGCTCTTCAACGTGTCACAAAAATTCCTGAAAGTGGCGTTCACGCCCATCAAGGACGTGCTCGCCGACGCGTTCGACCGCATCGATGAACTCCACCGCGACCAGGGAAAAATGCGCGGCACGTCTACCACGTTCACGGATCTCGACCGGATGTTGGGCGGCCTGCAGAAGAGCGATCTCGTGATCCTCGCGGCGCGTCCGAGCTGCGGGAAGACGAGTCTTGCGCTCGACATTGCACGACACGCCGCCAAAGCCAAACTGCCCGTGGGGATCTTTTCGCTCGAAATGAGCAAAGAGCAGCTCGTGGACCGTATGATCTCCGCCGAAGCGAACGTGAATCTGTGGAACCTTCGGAACGGACGCTTGTCGACCGAAGGGTCGAACGACGACTTTACGCGCATCGGCCACGCGCTCGGAGTCTTGTCTGAAGCGCCGATCTTCATCGACGACACGGCGACCCTGAACATCATGGAGATCAGGACGAAGGCGCGGCGCCTGCAGATGGAGCACGGGCTCGGCCTGCTCATCGTAGACTACCTCCAGCTCATGGAGTCGCGCACGAGCGACCCGAACAACCGCGTACAGGAAGTGGCGCAGATCACGCGCGGGCTGAAGAGTATCTCGCGCGAACTCAACATTCCCGTACTCGCCCTTTCGCAGCTCTCGCGCCAGGTGGAGATGTCAAAACCCGCCATCCCAAAGCTTGCCCACCTCCGCGAATCCGGTTCCATCGAACAAGACGCAGACGTGGTGATGTTCATTTACCGCAAGGCCGCAGACAAGAATTACCGCATCGACGACCTGTCACCCGACGAACGCCACATCGCCGAGATCCACATCGCCAAACACCGAAACGGTCCCACGGGCATGGTGAAGCTCTTCTTCGACGAGAACCGTGCTTCGTTCCGCAACCTGTCGAAGCAAGAGATGCCCGCCATCCCCGCGGCCAGACAGGCCCCTGCCCTCGGCGTTCCTCCTGCGCGACCCGCAACGCCTTCAGGCATTTCACCGGGCCTCTCGCCTGGACAAGCGCTGCCGCAAACCCCATTCTGATGATGAATTACGAAAATGGATTACGAATTACGAATGGCTACATACGAATATACGAATTACGAATGGCTTCGTAGAACGGATTCGTAATTCGTATATTCGTATGTAGCCATTCGTAATTCGTAATCCATTTTCGTACTCAATATCTATGTTCACCAAACTCAAACAGTTCAAAGACCTCCGATCAAAAGCCAAGGTCATTCAGGATGCGCTCTCGCATGAGAGCGTGGAGGGGTCGGCCGGCTGGGGCAAGGTCAAAGTACAAATGGATGGCAACCAGCGCGTCACGGACGTACAGATCGATCCGTCCCTGCTCACGGACGCGAAGTCGCTATCCGCCTTCGTGAAAGACGCGGTGAACGACGCCATCTCAAAGGTCCAGAAAGTGATGGCCACGAAATTGAAAGACCTGGGCGGGGACGACTTAGCAAGAGACGTACAGGGGATGATGAAGAAATGACGGAGGAATGTCTAATGTCTAATGTCGGATCGTGCTGATGAGTCGTCGGTGGCTAAGACTAATCAGCACGATCCGACATTAGACATTAGGCATTAGATATTAGTCATTCCCCCATGCCTTCCCTTACTCCCAATGCCATCCACGACGTGGCCGCCGAGTTCGACGGCCTGCCCGGCGTTGGTCCGCGGGCGGCATTGCGTTACGCGTACTGGCTCGTGACACAGCCGAGAGACCGGCTGCTGCGTTTCGCGGACGCGCTGAAGAAACTCGCGGCCGGCGTGGTCCGCTGCGCGGGTTGCGGCCTCTGGTCCGACGCGTCTCCGTGCGCCATCTGTTCCGACCAGCGCCGCGACGCATCCATCCTGTGTGTGGTCGCGAACCCGCAAGACGTGCGCGTGATCGAAGACTCGGGCGCGTTCAAAGGCCGCTACCACGTGCTCGGCGGCACGCTCGACCCCGTGAGCGGCCGAACGCCGGACACGCTCTGGATCGCCCCCCTGCTTCAGAAAG
>DATMXG010000112.1:0-2241 GCA_035561755.1 Methylomirabilis sp. (SeqCode) | reverse complement strand
CTGTAGGGGCGGGTCTAAGACCCGCCCGTACGGGACAAGCTAGGGTGCTATATGAAAAAAAACGGTCGCATGGGCCCGGTCGTTTTGATCGCGATCATCATCGCGCTCGGATTCGCGTACCTGAATCGTGCGGCGATCAAGGACGCATACGAGCGGTGGACCGCGCCCGCGTTGCCCGTTCCTGAGTCGTATACCCCGATCATCGTTTCAACATCGACCCCAGCGGAGGAACGCCCGCGACAAGCAACGTCGACCACCGAGCAACCGACGACCTCCCTTCCGCGTGAAAAACTGCTCAATGTCCCGTTTATGAGCCAGGCGCCTCATACAAACTGGGACATGCCGTACCAAGAGGCGTGCGAAGAAGCGTCCGTGCTTATGGTGCGCGGTTACTACCAGGGGACGACGGGCCGGTACGACCCGAATGAGGCAGACAAGCTCATTCTCGATCTCGTCCGGTTCCAGAAGGAGCAGTACGGGTATTACGAAGACACGTCCGCGACCGAAACAAAGCGGTTCATCGAAGCCGCTTTCCCGGAACTCGAAGCCGAGGTTGTGGAAATGACGGGACCGGAGAGCGTGATGCGCTACATTGCGCAGGGCATCCCCGTGATCCTGCCGGCGGATGGGAAGGCGCTGCCCAACCCGAACTTCCGGAACGGCGGTCCGCGCTATCACATGCTCGTCGTTCGCGGGTATACGGAGAGCCGGTTCATTACGAACGATCCGGGCACGCGCAAGGGCGAGAAGTTCCTCTACACGTACGACGGATTGCTCGACGCGGTTCATGACTGGAATAATGGCGATGTGCCGCACGGCCGGCGAGTGATGGTCATCATTCGGCCGAAGGGAGGAAGAGGGGAGGAATGACGTTCCTCGCTTCGCTCGGAATGACAACGGCTCCGAAGAAAGGTTGTCATTCCGAGCGAAGCGAGGAACGTCATTCGAATTTCGTTATGATGAGGTATACTTCAACTCATGAAGCGATCCTGGACGCCCGATGATATTGCACTCCCGTTTTTTCTCGTGCTCGTCGCCGCGATCGCGATTCCGCTCGCGTTCGTGATGAGGGCGAGGCTTGATGTGGAGCGCGGGAGCCGGACAGTCGCGCCTTCCGTCACGGAACAACAACGACCGGTCCCGCCGCCGCAGCGAACCGATGGGAGTGATGCGTCGCTGGATGAGATCGCGTGCCGCGGTGCCGGCGGGCGCTGGAACCCGTGCGGGTCGGCATGCCGTGGGGCGTCGACCGGCACCGTCTGCATTCAGGTGTGCGTGCCGCAGTGCGAGTGCGGCGGCATCGCCGGATTCGGCTGTCCGGACGGCTTCGTGTGCAGCGATCTGGCGCCGCCCGGCGCTTCTGACGCCATGGGGATCTGCGCGCCGCGCGCCCCGTAGTCCGCGCGGGCGCATCCGTTGTATACTCATTTTCGATGAACGCCCGTTTCTTGCTGATCGTCCCGGCGCTCGCGCTTCTTGGCGGCGGGTGTTGGGATCGGTATTTCGCCGTGAAGGAGACGACGAACATTCCAATCGTCTTTGAAGCATTGAAGCCGAAAACGTCCGGAGAGAATGTGATGAACGACGGCTTGCTCGCCACGTCGACGGGCGCGAATGCAGTATTCGTTGCGCCGCCCGTAAAACCCGGCGAGTTAGCGAGTGCATCGGGGAACGTGGTCGTAACGAGCCTCGTTCCGAATCAAACGCTCCAAAATCCGTTCGTAATCCTCGGTCGCGCGCGCGCTTTCGAGAACGTGGTCCGATGGAGGGTGCGGGATCGGAACGGAACGGAACTCGCAAGCGGCGGGGCCGAGTCGGACGCCCCGGATGCCGGCCAGTTCGGTGCGTTTCGCATCCGTTCGTTCCTGCGGACGGTTCCGAAGGCATCCGCGGGGACTCTCGAGGTTTTTACGAATTCCCCGCGCGACGGGTCTGAGCAAGACAAGGTCGCGATTCCGGTCACGTTGAGCACGGAGACGAGCGCAGTGAGGGTATATTTTTCGAATATCGAGAAAGATCCCGATCTCAACGTTTGTGAGAAGACGTATGCGGTCACGCGTCGCGTGGCGAAAACGACGAACGTTGCCGAATCCGCGCTCCTTGAACTTTTGGACGGACCATCCGCAGCCGAGCTGGCTATGGGATCGCGGACAGCGATCGTTCCCGGCGCCAGGCTTCGTTCCGTCAAGATAGACGCGGACGTGGCGACCGCGGATTTCTCGCGTGATATTGCGCTCGGGC
>DATMXG010000111.1:0-9815 GCA_035561755.1 Methylomirabilis sp. (SeqCode) | reverse complement strand
GAAGTCGCATAAGGCGTTCTCCGTATCGGGATACAGGAATCTCGATAACCTGCTCGCGAAGGCGATGCGTTTGATAACGGAAAGGGAAATGGGTTCGAGGACCGGCGGTCGCGTACACGAATAGGACGTGTTGTTTGCGGTTTCATTGCCGTTTGGCTATTTTTGATCTGCTGTCGGCGATCATTTCGTGAAGTCGGGGGTGGGCTCGGGGACTATTTCAGGAAGTCGGGTAGTCGGGAGTTGGCCAAACGTGTTTACAGAGTTGTTGCATCGCCGAAACGATTCTTTGTTACCACGAGCGAGAAGTTACTCGTAATCTGCCCCCGACTTCCCGACTTCCTGAAATAGTCCCCGAGCCCACCCTCGACTTCCTGACCTCCTGGATGATCCCTGTCCCGACGACCGATACGCATGCAGCCCATTTGTACGCCTGCCCTGCGCACCGTCCTGCCGGTGTGCTATATTTCCGCGCAATATGGCGCGTCGCCGCAAGTACGTGTTCGTGACAGGCGGAGTCATGTCCGGCGTGGGGAAGGGCGTTGCGACCGCGTCCATCGGTGCGCTGTTGAAGGCTCGCGGCCTGCGCGTGACGGCCGTGAAGATTGATCCGTATTTGAACGTGGATCCCGGTACATTGAATCCGATAGAGCATGGCGAAGTGTTCGTTACGAACGACGGACTTGAGACGGACCAGGATATCGGGAACTACGAGCGGTTTTTGGATGAAGATTTGGGCCGTGACAACTACATGACATCAGGGAGCGTGTACCTCACCGTCATCCAGCGCGAACGGTCGCTCGGCTACGGCGGAAAGACGGTGGAGGCCGTGCCACACATTCCGCTCGAGGTGATCGCACGGATCAAACGCGCGGCACATGAAGCGGATGCGGACGTCACGATGATCGAGATCGGCGGGACGGTGGGCGAGTACCAGAACATCTTGTTCCTCGAAGCATGCCGCATGATGCGTCTCGAGGCTCCGCAGGATGTCATCGTTGTCCTTGTGAGCTACCTCCCGATTCCCGGCAGCCTCGGGGAGATGAAATCAAAGCCGACGCAGTACGCGGTCCGTTCGCTGAACGCCACCGGACTCCAGCCCGATTTGCTCATCTGCCGTTCCACACACCCCATCGATGAGATGCGAAAGAGGAAGTTGAGCGTGAACTGCAACGTGGCGCCTGAAGACGTGATCGCGGCGCCGGACGTCCCGACCATCTATCAGGTGCCTCTGAAGTTTCGCGCGGAACACGTTACCGACCGTATTGTCCAAAAGCTCAAGCTGAAGGCATCGTCTCCACGGCTCGCACAATGGACCGACTTGAACCGGCGCATCGCGCACTCGTCGAAACCCGTTACGATCGGCATCATCGGCAAGTATTTCTCCACCGGCAACTTCACGCTCACGGATTCCTACCTTTCGGTGATCGAGGCGATCAAGCACGCGGCATGGCATCTCCATCGCAAGCCGGACATCGTATGGCTGAACAGCGAGGATTTCGAAAAGCGACCTGGCCGCATGGCAACGCAGTTGAAGGCGCTTGACGGTATCCTGATTCCCGGAGGATTCGGAACGCGTGGCATCGAAGGAAAGATTATGGCCATCCGTTACGCGCGCGAGCGGAAAGTCCCGTACCTCGGATTGTGCTATGGCATGCAGCTCGCCACGGTCGAAATAGCGCGCCACCTCCTCGGCTGGAAGGATGCGAATACTACGGAAATCAACCCGAAGACGAGGCATCCCGTTATCCACCTCATGAACGAGCAGGAGGAGAAGATGAAAGACAAAAATTACGGCGGTAGCATGAGGCTGGGCGAGTACCCGTGCGTATTGAAAAAAGGGACGATGACGCGAAGGTTGTACGGCCGTGACGTGATACGCGAACGGCATCGCCACCGCTATGAGGCAAACCCCGCATACCGTTGCGATCTTGAAGAAGTCGGGCTCATCGTTTCTGGCGCGTCGCCGGACGGGAAGCTTGCTGAAATCGTTGAATTGCAAAAGCATCCGTTTTTCGTTGCGACGCAGTTCCATCCGGAGCTTACGTCCCGCCCGCATCGTCCGCATCCATTGTTCCTCGGGTTCCTGAAAGCGGCCGCGAAGAGGCACTCATAATACGAAATGCCCACTCGGTGGGCATATACCGTACGAGCGCGGTAATGAATTCGCTGCTATTTTACCGGAATGACGTTCGCCACCTTCACCGTTTTGAAGGCGCCTGTAAATCGTTTCACGCGACGGTTGGTAAATGCCACAATGCCGTTGGCCACGGCGAAAAGAGTGTCGTCGCTGCCTTTCATGACGTTTAGTCCGGGCCGGATCTTCGTGCCGCGCTGACGGACAAGGATGTTTCCGATCTTGGCCCGCTCACCTGCGTAGAGCTTTACGCCAAGGCGCTGACCGTGTGAATCGCGGCCAAGGGCTGTGGAACCTCCTGCTTTTTTGTGTGCCATATCGCGCACGAGTATAGGGAAGGGTGGTTCGCTTGTCAAGACATTGGAACGCGACTAGGATTGGACTCACGTTCGTTGGCCCGCTATCGTCAATATCGATTTGGCTTGAGTTACAACCGATCTGTGAGTAATCGGCATTTCGTATTTTGCATGTTGGGTGCGGCTCCCCAGCGCGAATGTCATTTCTTCAATGAATACAACGCCGAGCGAAAAAACGAAACAGGAGCTTATTGCGGAAGTCGAGCGCGTGCTCGACGTGTTGCGCGACGGGATCCGTGCGCATGCGGGGAACGTGGAACTCGTCGACGTGGAACCAGAAAGCGGCAAGGTCAGCGTGCGTCTCCAGGGCACGTGCGTTGGTTGCCCTATGGCGGACGTGACGCTCAAAGCGGGGATCGAGGACACGCTGAAGATGATGGTCCCGGAGGTGACGGAAGTTGTTGCGGTGCCTTAGTTCTATTCCTTGTTTCGCGGGGTATGGCAATCACTTCGCAAACCGTGTCATCCTGAACGAAGCGGGGGACCCCCCAACGCTCATGAATTGGGAAGAGTATAAATTTACATTCGAAGTCGCCTGGGACGACCCATGGTACCGGTGGCAGTCGATCTTCACGGTTGCTTGCGCGGTCGTAGGTTCGGGTGTTTTTCTGTGGCACATGATCCCCGAGGGGATGCGAAGCGGTCTCCTCGTGTTCCACTACACCCTGTATTTCGGAATTGACGAAGTGTTACCATGGCACCGGATATTCGTGTTGCCGTCAGCACTCCTCGTGACTGTCGTTATAGACATCGTTGTTGCGGGTAACCTGTTCCGGAAGGATCGTGTCGCGAGCCGTGTGATGCTGTGTGCGGCCACGCTTTTTACGGCATTTTGCCTTGCAGGCGGTTTTTTCTTAACGATCGTGAACGGATGAAGTACACTGAAGAATGGGTGAGCGAGTTTGCGAGACTGCAGGTGAACATACCGCGTGTACTCCTGTTCACCTGTTCTCTTGTACAATAGGAGTCTCTCATGACGCTTGAACCGAATGCTGTTGCGCGCGTGGTGGCCATTTCCGCCACGTCGTTTGTTGTTGCGATCATTCTCATGCCCGTATGGATCGGCATCTTGCGGAGATGGAAGATGGGTAAATCGATCCGTGATGCGTCGAGCGCGCCCGTGATGGCAAAGCTCCATGCGGCAAAAGCGGGGACCCCTACCATGGGCGGACTCGTGATTTGGGGAACGGTCGTGCTGCTGCTTATCGTGTACCGTGCCGCCTGCTATTTCGACGTTCCCTATGTATGCACGTTGTCGTTTCTCTCGCGCGCGCAGACGAGGCTTCCGCTTGGCATCCTGATCGCCGCAGGTGCCATCGGGCTGCTTGATGATTACCTGAACGTTCGAAAGATCGGTCCACACGGTGGCGGTATCCGCATGCGCTTCCGGCTTTTGTCATACACGCTCGTGGCACTCGCCGGCGCATACTGGTTCATGTCGCGTTTGGGTTGGGACTTCGTGCACGTTCCGTTCATTGGGACGTTTAATATCGGATGGTGGTATGCACCGTTTTTCATGCTTGTAGTCGTCGCAACGTCATTCAGCGTGAATGAGACGGATGGTCTCGACGGCCTGGCGGGAGGTCCGCTCATGACGTCGTTTGGAGCCATGGCGTTCATCGCGTGGGCGCAGGGCAGGATCGATCTCGCCTCGTTCTGCGTGGCGATTCTTGGGGCGTTATTGGCTTTCCTGTGGTACAACGTACCGCCGGCGCGTATCTTCATGGGGGACACGGGCGCCATGGCGCTCGGCACCGTCCTCGCCGTGGTTGCCATGATCACGAACACGGCGCTGCTCCTTCCGGTTATCGGTTTGCCGTTCGTTGTGGAATCCCTCTCGGTCATTATTCAGGTGACCTCTAAGCGGTTCTTTGGCCGGAAGGTGTTCCGTTCATCGCCGCTCCACCATCACCTCGAGGCGATCGGCTGGCCGGAGCAACAGATCGTGATGCGTACGTGGATCATCTCGTTCATGTGCGCGGCACTCGGAGTGATCCTCGCGTTCGTTGATCCGACACGTTGACGACGATTACCCCCCTCGGCTCCGCTCGGGGCAGGCTGCCGAAACATAGAAGCGCCAAGCCGGAGTCGACCACGTCTCACAAAGGGTTATAGAGGTTTTCCAAGGAACGTACTTCATGCGCCTCCTCCAAACCAAACCGGGAGATCCGCTTCTCACAGGCCTAGTGATCGGACTGTCGCTCTTTGGGCTGGCGATGCTCCTGTCGGCATCCGGCCCCGTGTCGTTCCAACAGTACAGCGACCCGCTCCACTTCGTACGCAGGCAGGTGTTGCTCGGGCTCCTGCCCGGAGCCGTGATGTATGCCGTCCTCTCGCGGTTCGATTATCGGATACTCCGGAACCTCGCGTTTCCAGCGCTCATCGCCTCTGGTGTCCTTCTTATCCTCGTGTTTATTCCCGGACTCGGTCTCAAGCTCGGGGGTTCCCATAGTTGGATCAAGATTGGGCCTTTCTCCGTCCAGCCTTCGGAATTCGTGAAAGTGACATTCCTTGTGTATGCGGCAGCCTGGCTGTCGTCCCGGGGCGACAAGGAGGCGAGAACCCTCGAGGGCGGCCTGGCGTTCCTGGGCGCGCTCGGAGCCGTTATTCTTCTCCTCGTGCTGCAACCGGATACGGGCTCCATGGCCGTGATCGCCCTCACGTCGCTCCTTATGTACTTCACGTCTGGAGCGCCGCTCATCTGGTTTGCAGCGCTCGGAGCCATGGGCGCAACCGGACTTTTTCTTCTCATCAAGCTCACACCATACCGCGCCGCGCGTTTCATGACGTTTCTGCATCCGGAACTTGATCCGCAGGGGATCGGATACCACATCAACCAGGCGTTTCTTGCCATCGGGAGCGGCGGAGTGTTCGGCCTTGGCTATGGCCAGTCCCGCCAGAAATATCTGTACCTGCCGGAGGTCCAGGGCGATTCGATTTTTGCCGTCATCGGCGAAGAGATGGGATTTGCTATTACAGTTTCATTTCTTGTCGCGGTTGGCGTGCTCGTGTGGCGGTGTTTTGTTATTGCGCGGCAGGCACATGATCGTTTCGGCATGTATCTGGCCATCGGCGTCGGTGCCTGGATCGGCGTCCAAACGTTCGTGAATGTTGCATCAATGGTCGGTCTCATGCCCATCACGGGAGTTACATTGCCCTTCGTGAGTTACGGAAACTCCGCGACCGTGAGCCTGTTCGTCGCGCTGGGGATCGTGGCGTCCGTGTGCAGGACGTCCGGTGGCGGACGTGAACTCGTATGAAGACATTCCTGTTCGCCGGCGGGGGAACGCTCGGGCCGGTCACGCCGCTCCTGGCTGTTGCCGCGCGTTTGCGCGCAATGCATCCGGGTGCGCGGTTCGTGTGGGCCGGTACGGACAACGGTCCGGAACGCGACCTTGTCGAATCAGCCGGTATGACGTTCGTGACCGTCCCTGTCGCAAAACTCCCGCGATATCTCTCTTGGCAGACCGTCACGGCGCCGCTCATGTATCTCCGGGCGCGCGCCGCGGCCTCTCGTCTCATCGCGCAGTACCATCCGGACGCGGTGATCTCCGCCGGCGGATTCACGGCCGTCCCCGTGGTCGCGGCGTCGTCGTCGCGTATTCCCTGTATCGCGCATCAGCTCGATTATCAGGTCGGCTTGAGCAACCGTATGGTCGGGCGTAAAGTTGCAATCGTCACGACGTCGTTTGAGTATCCGGTCTCGCCATTCGGGACGGGCGTGCAAACGCGACGCATCCCCACGCCTGTACGCTTCGTGCCGTCTGACATTCCATCGCACGATGAGGCGTGTCGTTCATTCGGCTTTGATCCGTCGCGTTGCGTGATCTTTGCGTTCGGCGGCGGAACCGGTGCTCACGATCTGAACCGCGCCATTGAGACAGTGAGGCGCCGTCTTCCGAAAGACGTTCAGTTATTGCATCTCACCGGTCCCGGCAGGGGAGTCGGGTCAGCGAGCGAGCAGCCCCGTTACGTGGTCGAAGAATTCTTATCCGACCGTATGCTCGCTGCCTACGCAGCCGCGGATATCGTTGTGTGCCGCGCGGGCATGGGCGCCTTGTCTGAGCTCGCTGCACTGTCGAAACCGGCAATCATCGTCCCCATCCCAAACTCGGCCCAGCTTGCGAATGCCACGGCGCTGAAAGACGCTGTTATCGTTGTTGAACAAGGGAGCCGGTGGGAACGCCGTTTGGAGAATGCGATCATTGATCTGTTGAATGACCGTGAAGCGCGCATGCATCTCGGTGAGTCGTTGCATGAGAAATTGCCTACGGACGATGGACGGACGATGGCGAATATCGTGATGGAATACGTGAGATGACACAATAGTGCGTTTTCGACGACACCGTTTATTTGCGTCATCCCGAGCGGAGCTGAGGGACAGTTTTCTAGCTTGCGCCATATTCAAAAAGTGTCCCTCGGCTCCGCTTCGCTCCGCTCGGGATGACCTCAATAACAATCATCCCGCCATTGGCGGGATGATTGTTATGGTGACGCGGGCGGGGATCGAACCCGCGACCGTTGGCTTAAAAGGCCACTGCTCTACCGACTGAGCTACCGCGTCGTAGAAAGAGAGGAATGCCGCGCAGCGCCGACCGAGGATGCAGGATCATCGCGCTTGTGCGAATGATCGCGCATCCGAGGGCGGGCGGGCGAAGCCCGCGGTATTCCGACCGCCCGTTGGCACGGTATCGAGCGAAGCGAAGATACCGCGTCGTAGAAAGAGAGGAATGCCGCGCAGCGCCGACCGAGGATGCAAGATCATCGCGCTTGTGCGGAGGATCACATATCCGTGGGCTGCTGAAGGTCGCATCATCGTCTGAATACGAAAAATGCTGTAAAATTCTAGCAGAAATCCAGTTGTGAATCAATCCCTCGCTTTGCTCGGGATGACAATCTTGCTTCAGTCCTTGTCAGCCCGTGCAAAGCGAGGGAAATCCCATGCGCATCGCCATGATCGGCGCGAAAGGCGTCCCTGCCTCCATGTCGGCAGGCGGCGGGGTTGAGCGTCACATCGAGGAACTGTCGCGCAGGCTCGCGGAGCACGGTCATGACGTGACGATTTACGTTCGAAGCTACAACAACACGCTTCAGCGAAAGACGTGGAAAGGGTGTCGTCTCGTCACGCTGCCCACGATCAGGCGCAAGAACTTCGAAACGATTGTGCACGTCTTACTGAGCACGATCCACGCCATCGGCCGTCGGTACGACGTAATTCACTACCACGGGGTCGGACCATCCACGCTCGCGTGGATTCCGCGCGTGTTCGCACCGCGGTCGAAGGTGGTCGTTACGTTTCACTCACAGGATAAGTTCCATGAGAAGTGGAACATCGTCGCGCGTGCTTACCTGGCATGGGGGGAATGGACGGCCGTCCGTTTTCCGCACAGGACGATTTCCGTCTCACATGTCATCCAGCAGTATTGCAGGAGGATGTTTGACGCGGAGATTGTGTACATTCCGAACGGCGTTGATGTCCCCACGGAAGTGCCGGGAACGGATCGCCTCGAAGGCATGGGATTGCGGCCGAACGGCTATTTCCTCGGATTGGGACGCCTCGTGCCGCAAAAAGCGTTCGATCTTGCGCTGGAGGCGTATCGCGGGGTTTCGACGCCGATTGCATTCGCTATTGCCGGCGCGCCGAGCTACGACCTGTCGCTCTACGAACGGTTGCATGCGCTTGCGAAGGACGATCCGCGCGTGCGCCTTCTCGGGTATCGAACGGGCGAGGAGCTGCAGCAGCTCCTCGCGCACTGTTACGCCGTGGTCCACCCGTCGCGGACCGAAGGGCTCTCCCTATCAATCCTCGAGGCCATGGCGCATGGCAAGCTCGTTGTCATGAGTGACATTCCGGAGAATCTGGAGGTCATCGATCACGCGGGGATCAGTTTCAAGACGGATGACCGCGAGGCTCTGAGGAATGTTCTGGCATGGCTCGTGCAGGATCCTGAGCTGGTCCGCAAACGAGGACAGCGCGCGCGCGATATCGTGAAACGACTGTATGCGTGGGACACGATCGTCGCAAAGACCGAGACCGTCTACGCAGCCTTGATCACGCGAGCCTGATGACGTACGCTGACCCAACTATGTTCGACGCCAAGCATCTCTCTACCGTCGGGAAACACTACGCCACGCTCGACAAGACGCGGCGCGAACTCCAGGCAATGTCCGCGGACATCCTTGGGGCGTCAAAACGCGCGATATTTGCCACCCAGCGGAAGGATTCGAAGGGTTCGGCCCGCGAACTCTCGACGATCGTGAAGTCGATCCGCTCGGCGAAGAAACTCGTTGCCGCGGAATCACGGCTCGCGAGCGAAGGGATGTGGCGCGCGGCGCTCGAAGAATATGCCGAGGCCTCTCTCTACCACGACGCGATGACGAAAGGGCGCGTTGGAAAGGTCGCGGAGCTTCCCGACGATCCGGATCTTTATCTGGGCGCGCTGTCGGACCTGACAGGCGAAATGACGCGTTCCGCCGTACTGGCGGCGACGGACCGTAAAGCAACGGATGTGAAGAAGCTTACGGTGGCCGTACGCGACGCGATCGCGTTTCTTCTCACGCTGAATCTCACGGGCCAGATGCGTCAAAAATTCGATCAGGCGAAACAGAATTTACGAAAGCTGGAAGAAGTGGCTTTTTCATTGGAAATGAGTTCGAAGAAGTGATGAACGACAATTCCGTGCTGCATGCGCCACTGACACACGCCGCGTGGAATGGTCGGCGCGTGTTGATTCTCGGACTCGGTCAGTACCCGAAAGGCAGCGGCGTGTCGGCCGCGCTCCTGTTCGCGCGCCTTGGCGCGCGCGTGACCGTGACGGACTTGAAGACGCGAAAGGAGCTTACCGCGAACGTGAAACGACTCTCCCGTTACAAGAACGTCCGGTTCGTGTTGGGCAGGCATCGGTTGGAAGACGTCCGCCGCGCGGAGATCGTCGTTGCAAACCCGCGCGTTCGTCCGTCTTCCAAGGAATTGGCGCTTGCGCAACGTCTCGGCGTGCCTGTGACGAGCGACGTGGCGTTGTTTCTCGAGCGCTGTCCTGCCCCGGTCATCGCCGTCACAGGGACGAGGGGAAAGAGCACCACGAGCTCGCTCATTGCTTCGATCATGTCGGGCGCGGGGAAGACCGCGTGGCTCGGCGGTAACATCCTCGTGTCGCCGCTCACGTTCCTGTCAAAGGTCAAACCGCGTCACGTGGTCATTCTCGAACTTTCAAGCTGGCAGTGCGAGTCGCTCGGTTCGTCCAAGGCTCCGCACATCGCGGTCGTAACCAACCTCATGCGCGACCACCTGAACACGTACGAGGGGATGGACGATTATGCCGAGG
>DATMXG010000110.1:0-19579 GCA_035561755.1 Methylomirabilis sp. (SeqCode) | reverse complement strand
TGGAGACGCTGGATCAAATCGCAACCCTCCGGAGCGATACCGAAGCAGCTATACTGATGCAGGAAGCCAAGTACTCTTTATTCAAAGTCCTTCGGGCGGCCTGAGCTTATTTGGGGCTCATTCTTGGATTGGAAAAGACTCAGGAGCATGTGAACTCACTCCACCGTCACGCTTTTCGCCAGATTTCTCGGTTTGTCCGGGTCATACCCCTTTGAGACGGCAACGAAGTACGCGAACATCTGGAGCGGAACGACCGCGAGGATGGGTGTAAGCATCTCGAGCGTCTTCGGGATCTCGATCACATCATCAACGAGGCGGCGGATGCCGCTGTTCCCTTCGGTCGTCACTGCGATGACCGGACCGCGACGCGCACGAATCTCCTCAATGTTGGACCTTGTTTTTTCGTAGACGGAATCCTGCATACAAAGAACCACGGACGGGAAGGACGGATCAATGAGCGCGATCGGCCCATGCTTCATCTCCCCCGCCGCATACCCTTCGGCGTGGATGTAGCTGATCTCTTTCAATTTCAGAGCGCCTTCGTACGCAACCGGTGCGCAGTACTTACGACCGAGATACAAAAAGTCTGTCGACGTTGCGTATTTCTCAGCGATGCGACGGATATCCTCGCGACGTTCGAGGATGTACGCGACAAGCTCCGGTAACCGCGCAATCTCTTCTGCGATCTGTTTCCCTGTCTCCGGAGACATCGCGCGCTGTCGACCGAGCAACAGCGCTAGAAGCGCAAAGACCGTCACCTGTGAAACGAACGCTTTGGTCGATGCGACACCCATCTCGGGTCCCGCATGGTTGTAGACTCCCGCATCCGTCTCACGCGCGATCGTTGATCCGACCGCGTTCACAATGCCGAGCGTGAGCGCGCCTTTGGACTTCGCCTCACGGATGGCCGCAAGCGTGTCCGCAGTCTCACCGCTTTGCGAGACGGCAAGGACGGCGGTCCGCGCATTGATCACAGGCTTGCGATATCGAAACTCGCTCGCCAATTCAACCTCCACGGGGATCCCCGCGTACTCCTCCAGCATGTACTCCCCGATCAACCCTGCGTAGTACGCACTCCCACATCCCGTGACGATGATCCGATCCGTGTCACGCAATCGATCCGCGACATCACGAAGTCCGCCCAGGACAACGAGCCCGTCTTCAGCGCTCAAGCGTCCTCGCGTGGTATTCCGAATCACCTCCGGCTGCTCGAGCATCTCCTTCAACATGAAATGAGGATGCCCCTGTTTCTGCGCCGCTTCATCCGTCCACTCGATCTCTTCCACGTTCTTCGCGACCGGTCGCCGGTCGAGAAGGGTCACGTCATATCCGTCGGGGCGGAGCACCGCCATCTCCCCGTCATCGAGGTACACCACCTGTCGGGTGTGGCCAAGAATGGCGCTCGGATCCGACGCAACGAACGTCTCCCCTCTTCCCACGCCGAGGACAATGGGACTGCCAAGCCGCGCAGTGATAACGACCCCGGGTTCTTCCGCACATACCACGGCGATACCGAACGTCCCGCGCACGCGTGGCAACGACTCGGCGACCGCATCTGCAAACGACCTTCCCGCCGCCTGTTCCCGTTCAATGAGGTGAGCCAATACTTCCGTATCCGTATCCGACCGGAACGCATGTCCGTCCCGTTCCAGTTCAGACCGTAGTTCGGCGTAATTCTCGATGATGCCGTTGTGGACCACGGCGATGCGATTCGCGCAGTCCGCATGCGGATGGGCGTTCTTTTCGACCGGCGGTCCGTGCGTGGCCCAGCGCGTGTGCGCGATGCCCGTAGCGCCGCTAAGCAACGCAGACTCCATTTTCTCCTCAAGCGCCGCGACCCTCCCCGGAGAACGGACGATCTGAAGGCCATCGTGAACAACGGCGACGCCTGCCGAGTCGTAGCCGCGGTACTCCAACCGCTTCAACCCATCCAGGAGGACGGGAAGCGCGTCGCGAGTGCCGACGTAACCGACGATGCCGCACATGAGGACATCACGTTACCCGACAAACCGTACGGTTGGCTATATGTGCTCGTGTAGCATCTGGCGACTCCATTGGGTACCATATCTGCCATGACCCCAGAACATGCGCCAAAACCACAGAAGCCGGATCTTCGTATCATCCGCTCGCCAGAGCCCGCACGATCGGACGTGCCAAAACTGACATCAGATACGCTTGATGACATCTGTTCATTGGAAATCGAACAGGAAGACTTATACTCCATGAGGTTTATTTTCGAAAACGAACCGGATACGGCCAACCAAATATATCGTGCGCTCGTCACGCGCAACTTCAATGAAGAACTCCCCGCTGAAACTGCAACATTCACGTACCGTAGAAATCTCCATGAATGCCAGCGTCTGAAGAAATCCATACTGCGACTTGAAGGAAAACGTCTTGATTTCAACGATGCAACGACACTGAATGCCCTCGAGGATGCCTCACGACTCCTTCACTTTGAATTGAAGAAGGCGAATTGGCTTGAAAAGGAATTTTATCCCGTCGTATTCGGCAAGGCAATCAACACGGCCCGTGCCGAAGTGAACCAATTCCTCATCAAGCAGGCAAATACAAAAGGGCTTGAGCGGTTCAGGAACGCCCATGCACCCAAGATCACCCTGCGTGACGACTTGAATTATCTCTTGAAAGGAAACCCGCCGGAATCGGCCGGAGTATACCAAGAGGGGTACATCGTCATGCGCATCCCGGAACATTTTACGGATCGTGACGAATGGAGGGTGTACCTCATTGCCGTCCATGAGCTCCTGCACAGCGTGAGTCATCAGGATTGGGGCGGAGTCGGTTTGGATAAACGATCCATCGATCCGGATCTTGAGGCGTTGAACGAAGCAGTCACCCAGCTCCTCACTTACCGCATCGCCCTCACGCATCTTGACCAGGAAAGGACGCATTTGCGCGGGCAGCGTCAGCAGCGGTTGAGTCTCACAACCATGCCCTACAGCGAGTACACGCTCATCGTCCGGCAAATTTTCTCAAAAATTCCGATGGAATACTTTACGAACGCCATGCTGAACCAGTCAGGCTGGAACGCGCTACGGCTTAAATTCAAAGAGGAATTCGGCAGCGAGGACGCCGTGATCGCTTATGCACGCAATTTGCGTGCAGCGTATCTCCCGCCTCAACAACGAAAAAAGGGAGCGAATATCATCCCCATACTCAGACCGCATACAACCCTCCAGGAGCCGCCGCCGTACGAAGGACCGGGGGTGCCGAATAACACGTCTCACTTTATTACTTTGTACCACGCTTTCAGAATCTCTCCTGCCACCGGCACCGCATACGCGGATCCCTCCCCGCCTTCTTCGAGCAGAACCGTCACCACCACCTGCGGATCGTTCGCCGGGGCGTAACCCGTAAACCAGGCATGGTTCGGCTTGTCAGAACGCCACTGTGCCGTCCCCGTTTTGCCCGCGACCGGAAAAGGAAGGGCGTTCAGCCTTCGACCGGACCCGTAGGTTACCGTCTCGCGCATGCCCTGGCGGACCGTCGCAAACACGAGCGGCGACGCATCAAGTTTCACAACGTCACGCGTTCCGGATGACATGACCACGTGCGGCACCACGAGCGCCCCGCCGTTCGCAATCGTGGCTGTGACGCGCGCGAGCTGAAGCGGGGTGACGAGCAAATCGCCCTGACCGATCGACAGGTTGTACGTGTCTCCGATGTACCAACGTTCGCCTTTTGTTTCTTGTTTCCACGCCTGCGACGGAACGTGTCCTTGCGCTTCGCCGGGCAGGTCAAGACCAAGTCGCGACCCCAGGCCGAATACACGCATCCACTTGGTAAGCCGATCAACGCCCAAACCGATGAATGCGTCGTGTCCGCCGCCGACGTAGTAGAAGAAGGTGTTCACCGACCACGCGATCGCCTTACGGACGTTCGTGAGACCATGGCCTCCGGCGGCCCAGTCCGGAAAAAACCACGGACCGACCGTGATACCGCCCACGGAGTTCACCGTGGTATTCGGTGTGATGATTCCCTCGGCGAGCGCGGCTGTGGCGATGAGCGGCTTGATCGTGGAACCGGAAGGAAACTGACCGGCCCACGCGCGCGGGAAAAGCGGGTGATCCTCGTTCTCCGCGAGATTCCGATACGCCGTGCTCGACACTTTGCCTGCAAAAATGTTGTCGTCATACGCCGGCAGTGACACGATCGCGAGGAGCGACCCGTCGCGCGCGTTCATGAGCACGGCACTCCCGCGTTTCACGCGCGCTTGTACCAGGCCACGACGCAAAGCGGCTTCAACATCCTGTTGAAGGCCTGCGTCAATCGTGAGCGTCACGTCTTTCCCGTCCACGGGCGCCTCATCTCCTACTACAGCGCGTGGGTGCCCTATGGCATCCACCTCCACACGCCGCTCGCCGGCAATGCCGCGGATCACGGACTCATACGACGCTTCCACGCCGGTTTTTCCTATCTCGTCGTTCCGCCGGTATCCGAGATCTTTCCGATCGGCGTATTCCGCAGGCGACACTACGCCCACATACCCGAGAATATGGGCGAGCGAGGGAGTCGCGGCCGTGTCGGGGTAACGCCGCTTCGCCGCCGTCACGAGCGCCACGCCGGTAAGCTCCGGGAGCTTCACCTCGAGCGCCACGGCGCGTTCGTATGCCACGTCCCTGGCAACGTCCACCCACTCGTCGGGTTCCGTGCCTGTGGCATGAAGGTTTTGGAGGATGTCGTCGGACGTTAGGCCGATCATGCGGGCGACGGTGGCGATCGTCTGTGCGCGATCATCGGGAGCCCGCGGCAAATCGCTCAACCGCATACGCACAGCAAACGCCGGAACGTTCTCTGCCAGAATCACGCCATTTCGGTCGCGAATGATGCCGCGACGCGCGGGAAGCACGTCCACACGAAACCGGTTGGCGTTCGCGCGCATGTTCCACGCCTCTCCCTGTCCGAACTGCATCCAGCCCGCACGGGCAACCAGGCCGCCGAGCACGAGACATGCAAAGACGAACGCTCCCATGAGGCGGCGATGCGGGATGCCATTACCAACGAATACGTTACGGTCTTGCACGCGCGTGATGTGCTCTTCGAACATCACCTCGTGGCGGATGAGATCGGAATCATGCCCGTCGATCCGTAATGCACCGCCTGCGTGCTGCAGGCGGAACGGTTCCGGAGTTGGCTGAGTAGGATGATCCATAAGCGACTTACGAAAGGCGCAACGGTTGTCGGGGGCGGGTATCAGTTCGGGACGTCGGGGGCGAAGCGAAAGCTCCTATCGGTCGCGTGCGTCGCCGTAACGCTTCGATGATTCAAGCGCTCAACATCGCCCTTGACTCCATCCCCGACTTCCCAACGTCCCGGACTGATCCCTGAGCCGATCCCCAAGGCTCCCGACATACGTCACATCCACCCTCCGTGACGAACGTCCGTCCGTGAGAGCGACGGAAGAAATCGCTTCGTGAACGCCACGAAGAGGAGGAACACCGAAGCCATACATGTTGCGAGCCACACGGCCTCCGCCCACAGCGCCGGACGGACCTCCGGGATCACGGAACCGGCCACGGCGCTCGCGCTGATGGAAAAGATAAACTGCAAGGTACGGTCGCACACCAGGGCAAATAGACCGAGAGCTTGAGATCCAAGCAACGATCGGTTCGTAAACAGCGTTTGTGACAGGCTTGAGATCGCAAGCGCGATGACCGCATATCGGATCGTCACAAAACCGGCTGACGACGGCAGGAAGACATCCAGAATGATTCCGGACACGAGCGCGGCGCTCGCGACGCGTTCAAGCGACGAAAACGCAGCGAGAACTGTGACGAGCGGCAGCGCGAGACGCAGAGCGGACAGGTTGCCGGGAAGCCACACGGCCACGGTCGCATCAAACACGCCCGCGAGGAAAGCGAGGAGTATGGTGAGGAGTCGGCGCGGCCACACAGTGGTGATGGGTGAAGGAATGAAGGCTTGAATGAGTCGACTGGATCACCTTACTTCCGTATTCGCTCTCGGAATAATAATCGAGACCAGCTCCAGACGATCAAGAGGCGCGAGCGGTTCGACCGAGGCGGTCTTGAATGGATCCGTTGGCTGGCTCTGAACGTCGTTCACGAGTCCGAGAACGAGGTTTGACGGGATCTTCTCTTCCGTGCCGGCCGTCACCACCACGTCGTCGCGTTTCACGGGCACGGCCTGCGGGATGAGTGTAAAACGCGCCGCGCCGCTCCCCTGCCCCTCCAAAACGCCGGCCAAACGTTCAGATCCGGCGAGCGACGCGGCAACACGGCTTCGGACGTCGCTCACGAGCATCACGACGGCCGTACGCTCTCCGAGCGACGTGACCTTGCCTACGAGAAGCCCCTCGTCTGTCACCACCGCCTGACCCACTTCAACGCCGTCGCGCGCACCGCGATCAATGGTGACTGCCGCTGTTTGATCGGCGATCACCCGGCTGATCACGCGCGCGCCCAGCGACCGGAAGCCGGTCTCGGCGATAAACTTCGCCTGTGCACGGAGTGACCGGTTCTCTTCCTCAAGACCGCGCAGACGCACGTAGTCAACGGTCATGGTACGCATGCGTGCCTCGAGTTCGCGTACCCGTTCGTTCGCCGCACGGGAATCCGCATCGAGACGGAGGCTCCTCCCGACACCGGAACCCACGGCTGCGGTGAAACGAACCACCGGCAAGAGCACCGCTCTGATCGTTTCACGCACCGGGCGCACGAATCCCGCCAATGCGAGGAGCATCAGGGCGATGATGCCAATGAGGACGATGAACCAGGGGCGAGGACGGAGCATGCTGATCAGGTGGACAAGTGAACAAGTAGACATGCGCCCTCCAGACGAACCTTCGCTCATCCGTTGCCTGTGCGCTTATGCGCGCGTACACGCATTCGCCTGTCTCACCGCATGACCTCGGCCAGTGGCAACTCTACGTCGTGCAAGAGGACGCGGTCTTCCAGGAGGAGGCCCGTGCCTCGGACCACGGCCATAAGCGGATCGTCCGTGAGACGAACGGGGAGGCCGGTCCCCTGCGAAATGGCGCGATCAATGCCGCGCAGGAGAGCACCACCGCCCGTGAGCACGATGCCCCGCCTGTAGATATCGGCTACGAGTTCGGGCGGCGTCACCTCCAGGATGGATTTCACGTGATCCACGATGACGCGCACGGAACGGCCAAGCGCCTCGCGGATCTGCGCGTCGTTGACCACAATTTCACGAGGGAGGCCCGACAGGAGGTCGCGACCGCGCATGGATGTTTCGAGTTTGTCCGAGAGGTCCGCCGCGCTCCCCGCATTCATCTTGATATCTTCCGCCACCTTCTCCCCGAGGAGAAGGTTAAATACGTCACGTGCGTACTGCATGATATTCCGGTTCAATTCGTCACCTGCCACAGGAATCGACTTCGCCGTTACCACGCCATTTAAGGAGATCACGGCGATCTCCGTAGTGCCACCGCCAATGTCGATGATCATATTCCCCACCGGATCGGAAATGGGCATACCCGCGCCAATAGCCGCGGCAATGGGTTCCTCCACAAGGTGGACCTCGCGCGCGCCAGCGGACAAGGCGGCGTCACCTACGGCCTTCCGCTCCACTTCCGTCACGTCGAGCGGCACGCCCACAATCACGCGCGGCCGCGGGATGAAGGCAGAACTCTCGCGATGGAGTTTCTCGAAGAAGTACCGAAGCATCTTCTCCGTCACCTCGAAGTCCGCGATGATGCCGCGCTGGAGCGGCCGCGTCACCTGCACGTGCGGGGGCGTCTTGCCCAGCATCGCCTTCGCATCATGACCGACGGCAAGAATCTGTCCGTTCCGGACGTTCACGGCCACCACGGACGGTTCGTTCACCACAACGCCCTGCCCTCTGGCATGAATGAGGGTATTGGCGGTCCCGAGATCTATCCCGAGATCCTTGGAAAGGTACCCAAGGATGTTTCCAAGCATATGAATCATCCCATCATAGGCACATCACAAACGCGCACGCAAGATGAGAGGTGATGAATCTGATTGAGTTCATTGTGAATTCTGAAATACCATGCGATGAACACGAATCTGACTCAACATAGGCCGTCATCGCGAAGGATTGCAGCATCAATGACGGTACGTTGCATAAACCCCCGCACACGTTGTGCGGGGGTTACGAGACGGATGTGCGCGTGTTGATCCGGTCGGACGATCCACGATGAACCGTCTGATGATCGGGATCGCTCCCGAACGCAGGCGGCGGCCTGATGGATGCATACATGCGGAGGTGCTCTTCGAGCGACTCACGCTCCACCCGCACATACTCCGCCATTTCCCTGATCGCGACGACGCGACATCCATCAACGAGATCCTGCGTAACTGCGCGCCTCGCTTCTTCCATAAAATGGGTTTCGAGCGATACGAGCTGCGCATACCGCGTTCGCATGTCCTCTATCTCGCCCGGAGTGAGGCGCACACCGTTTTGGGCCAGCCGAAACGTGAGCCGGACAGCCACCGTTACGCCGACTCCCCCAGCGATAAACCAGAGCGAGAACAGAAGCGCCTCTCTACCCAGGAAGAGCGGGATGAGGCTTCCGGCAACCGACGTCACGATGAGCATGGCCACCTGCACGACCGTCAATAGTCGGTCCGCAGCGGTCCTGCTTCGGATGAACAGAATGAGCGGGATGAGCGCCGCCCCCAGGCAACCGGCCGCAGCAGCCTGTGGAAAATCGAGCCAGCCGATCTCGCGCGCCTTCGCGAACCGCAGAACGAACGAAAACACGCCGCTCGCGATTATCGTCATTGCGATGAGTGAAAGGACGACTTTAATGAACCGCATGCCAACTCCTCCTTTGCAGCCAGACTCTGTATCTACCAGACGCCCTATGTGGCGTCAAAAATAATGAGGCGAGCGAGCAGATGCGTGCCCGATTGCCGATTGCCGAAACCTACGAGCAAGAAGCTGCTGTGTAGCTGGAATCTGTCGTATTGCCTGTAGGTTTCGGCAATCGGCAATCGGGCTCGCGCCGAGCCCTTCCCTACCCCCTCCCCTGCTGCGCCTGTAAGAAAAGGTATTCTACGATGCTCGCAACAGCGACAAGGGCTACCACGTGCCAGGTGCGGAGCAGGCCATTGGCAGACAGGAGCAGCGACGCGATGGCGACGCCTGCAAAAACGACGGCGTGGCGGAACGCGATGCGAATCTCGCGGCTCGGCACCTCATGCCGCTTCAGGACGATGATCCGGAAAAACGTCCCGAGGAGCGCGAGCGTGCCGGCAAGCGCAACGGCAAGCGTGAGGTAAAACATGAAGAACCCGATAAAACCCGCTTCTTGCGGATTTACATTCATCACGATGACGCCCCATGCCATCCAGGCGAGAAACGTGCCGAGGGCCATGAGGAGGACGTAGGTTCGGAGTCCCATGATTCGTAGTATACCACGCTGGATAATTCTCATTGACCGAATCAATTTCCAATTTCTAAACAATGACCAAATCCCAATGACCAATGCGCCTCCACCCGGTCCGTTGGTCGTTGGGAATTGGTCATTGGTCTTTTCATCAAAATCCTTCTCTCACCACCGTCACCTTCATCACCTTCCTCGCACCGAGCGCGCGATTGATTTCGTTCATCCACGCCGTCTCCGCGAGACGGAGTGCGTGCGCAGCCGACGGACTCGTGACAGTGACTTTTAGCACCCCTTCCTTGAACGACACCGCGCGAACGTATGCAGCCCGTTCAGCGTCCCACAAACGGACGAGCGCCGCGTGCGCCTCATCAACGATCCGCGCGGCCGATACCTGTACATCCAACCCCGCCTGCCGGATGGCCTGCGGGAGGATGCGTTTAAGAGGAGTGAAGGGCACAGGGCGTGTAGGGGCGTTCACCCGATTGCCGAAACCTACGGGCAACATGACGGGTCCTTGCCGAACAGCGACTTCTTGCCTGTAGGTTCCGGCAAAAGCCTGCCCCGAGCTAAGCCGAGGGGGCAATCAAGACTTACTTCAAAGCTTTCGATATTCGCAGATCTCCTTGAAGTCACAATATGAACATGTCCACGGCGAAGGCGACGGGTGAAATTTCGACAGCAGAATCTCATCCATGCGTTCTTCGACCTCTTGCCGAAATTCGTCGCGTTCCTTCCCTTGAAGGATCTCGACGTCGGTCGTATCACCGGTCAATACGTAGACATAGCGGAGCCCCGTGATCGCGAGACCCATCTCTTCCATGGCAAGCTGGTAGATCCAAAGCTGCTTCTTGTCGTCCGTCTTGATCGTGTCCGTGGTCTTGGGCGTTCCTGTCTTGTAGTCCACCACAACGTACGTTCCGTCAGAACGACGGTCCATGCGGTCGATCTTGCCCTTCAGGGAATGCTGACCGAGACGCCAATCAAACGGCTTCTCGAGAAAAGCGACGTCCGGCGACGACAATATCCATTCTTCCATCATGCGCTTTACCGCTTCGCGGCCCTTCGTATGATACTCCTCGTACGTTGAGCGCTTCTCATACCAATCATCATTTTCCGCCCACCGGCGCTCATACGCGTCGAACGCTTCATCCAACGACACACGGAACGGAACGGGACTTTCGCCGTCCGGGTGATTGGCAATTGCCGAACCTTCTTGGGTCGAGCTCAACGACGCATTTTCGTCACTCGCATCGCTTCCTGCACCGGCAAACAAAAACAGATCGCCCTGCTTCGCTTTTCCCCGTTCCTGATGCATGACCCAGACGTCCTGAAAGGTAAGGTGGATGCAATTCCCGAAACTTTTCTGATGCGATCCCAAAATCGGTATCTTGTAGACGTGCGCGAACTTGTATTGGAGCGGGCATTTTTCGAATGCCGCGAGTTGCGTAAACGAGAAACGCCGTTTTAGTGGGAATACCTCCCGCTCTTCAAGCAGCTCGGCGTCCGTCACGGTAGACGGGGGGAGGAGCGACAGCAGCTCCGAATCGGCACGCGCCTGCAGACCGGACACGTCGAGGCCCATTTCGCCAAGGAAGACGGACGGTTTCTTCTTTCGCGTTCCACCGTAATGCTCCCCGCCCGTGAGCGTTACCGAGTCCCTCGCGCGCGTGACCGCCACGTAAAAGAGACGGCGCTCTTCCTCGAGGTGCGTGTTTCCTTCAGGCAGACGCTCATTCACGAGCCCATCCGGAAGCGGAATTGCATCGCTTCGCGGCCGCGTGGGGAAACGTTGGTCAACCAAAGACACAATAAAGACGTGCCGGAACTCGAGACCTTTGGACGCGTGGACCGTGAGGACTTTCACGAGCTCCGGCCCCTCGTTCGGATCAAGGTTGAGCGCACCTTCCTCCCCGCTGTCGATCTCGAGCCGGAACTCTTCCATGAATCCCTTCAAGCTCGGCGCGTGCGTGGACTGCTCATACCGTCGTATCCGTTCGGCGAACGCATTCAGAACGTTTATCGCGTCAATTTTCTCCTGCTCCGGCAATTTCATGATCGCATTCAGGTACCCCGTCTTGTCGAGCGCGTGCTGGAGCATGCGGAGTGGTGTGTCGCGCTTGGCGGATTCGGACAGGTTCAGCACATGCGTAACGAGTAGCTCGGATGCGCGCTTCGCGTCGTCTGATAGAGCAGGGATGAGCCGGTACTGCTCAACCGCAGCCCAGAGAGCATTGCCGGTCTTCCGTGATGCATAACCAATGAACGCCGCGAGATCTCGCGCACCGAACCGGTAGCAGGGCGACGCCATAACGCGCCACACGGCGGACGATTCGCGGTGCCCGTCGCAGAGTGAAAAGAGCGCGACGATATCCACAACCGCGGGCTTGGAATAGAGGCCGCGGAGCGCGTAGAAACGGAATGGAATGCCGTGGCGGTCGAGCGCGCGGATGAATGGCTCGGCGCCGTCGTTCGAGCGGGATAACACGGCGATGTCGCTCCAGCGCAGACTCGCATCTTCGGACTTCAATTCCCTGATGCGCTTCGCGACTCCTTCGGCTTCGTCTTCAAGAGTCTTGTACCAACGGAGGTCGATGGCGCCGCCCGCTCCGCGCGACGCGGACAGTTTCTTTACGAGCCCCTGGTCCGCGAGACGGACCTCGAGCCGATTCGGATTGTTCTTCGTAATCGACGTGTATGCCGCATCGAGAATTTCCTGGTTAGACCGATAGTTTTCCGTCAGGGTGACGGTTGCAGCGTCGGCAAAGTCATCCTTGAACTGCAGGATATTCGCGAGTGACGCACCGCGGAATTTATAGATGGACTGGTCATCGTCGCCCACAACTGTGAGATTTTTGACCTCGCCCGCAAGAAGCTTGATGAGCTCGTATTGCGCCCAGTTCGTGTCCTGAAACTCATCGACCAGGATGTAGCGAAATTGTTCGCGGAGATCCTTTAACACATGCGGGCGCTCGCGCAAGAGCCGCAACGTTTCGACGATGAGATCGCCGAAATCAAGCGCGCCCTCGTCACGGAGTATCTTCTGATACGCAAAGTAACAGTTAGCCAGTTCTTTGAGACGCGCCCGCTCGCCCGAGACGTACTCCGTGTCGCCGTCCATTGCAGACTCATCGGCAAATCGAAGATAGGTCTCCGGCGTAACGCCTTCGTCCTTGGCGCGCGAAAAATGCTTCAGAAGTTCAGCAAGAAATTTGACGGGATTACCGAGCGGTCGGTAGTGATCGAGCGGCAGTTCGTCGATATGGCGTTTCAAGAGCAGCCAACCGTCTGTCTCTGTGAGGAGTCGGAATCGCGTAGGCAGGCCGATCTCGAGCGCATACTTCTCCAGAAGACGCTGGCACAGGCCATGGAACGTGGAGATCCAAAAATCGTACGTTCCGTTCGGAAGGATCTGCAGAATGCGGTCCTCCATCTCCCCAGCCGCTTTTTCCGTAAACGTCACGGCGAGAACATTCTCGGTCGTGAGACGCTCGGATTGCATCAGGTGGACGTAGCGGCGCGTTAAAACCGTCGTTTTTCCCGTTCCTGCTCCCGCGACGATAAGCAACGGACCGTGACCGTGCGTAACGGCACGCCGCTGGGCGTCGTTCAAACCGTCGAGGATTACCGACATGACGCAGATGGTAGAGGCGATTCAGTAAAATGAAAAGCGGCGCGTCAAAGCGTGATGCGCCGCTTTTTTGGCCACTCAACGAGTCACCTCTACTTGAGCAGCTTGAGCTGGTTTCTGTTTCGACGTGGTTTCGAGGGCGAGCATCGGGGACGGCCGGCGATCTTGACCCCAAGCCGATCGGCTTCGTTCCGCTGATGTTCGTAGTACGTAAGCGGCCACGGTCCCATAGGGTCGGGCAGCGGGAGACTCGACTGGGCCGTGTCGGTCTGCTTCCACGAGTATTCCGTCGTGGTGACGGGCGCCGGAACAAAGCCCCTGATCCGCATTTCAACGTGCGGTTCCGGCGGATCGCCGCCCTGCGACAGGAAGACTGATGCCAGCGCACGATCGTAATTCAGAATGGGCAAGAGCTGACCCGGCTCGAAGTCCTCGCCCGGTTCGCGCGTAGACGGATCGAACGCGTAGAACCCCGGCGGAATAGGCCGCACGAGCCCCCACAGATCGATACCCACTTCGTATGCCGAAGACGCGAGCAGGTCTTCCTCCCTTTTTCTTATGACTGCGGGCGTCGCTTCGCGCAACGCGCAGTCAAGCGATTCACGCGTGAGATCGAGCGGCAGCACAGACATGTCCGCGGCACGGTTGAAGATCGACTTCGGCAATGCGAGGAATTTGCCGATGGGCAGATCTTTCCCTTCGCAGTGCTTGTCGCGATACAGCTCTTTTGCACGGAGCGGTGCCGTAGCTTGGATCTCGGCTTTAACCGCGAAATGCAGACACTCGCCGTCGTGACAATACCGATATCCCACGCGTGCGCGCGCTTGAAACTCGCGCCGCCTCTCATTGAAGGCCCACACATCCACGATCACATACCATCGCTTTTCCGTCGGCGTTGGAGGAGGCGGGTCGCCATACTCCCGGGCCGGACGATCGCGCAGGCGGTATGAGCCGCTCTCAGACATCGCCTCGGCCTCTTCAGGCGTGGTCGGAGGCGGCCGGTAGAGCGTGCAGAGCATCGGAAGCACGCTCTCCCCCTCTTCGTGGAAGAGACGGTCGCGCACGTGGTCCGCGTGCCACGCGACCCTCTCCATCTGACACATCCGGTTCAGAACCGCAGTCTCCACGCACACGAAGAATCGTTCGGTATTCATGTACTTCAGACTCTTCGGTTCGCCCGCGGCAAGCCGCTTTCGCAGCGCGTACCACTCCTGCCCGTTTCCCGCGAGGAACCGCGCCTGCCGCTCGCTCTTGCATCTGGCAGCTTTGGCAACGCGGATCGCATCGAGATTCCGACAGAGGAGACGGCCCTCGTGGTTGCAGTCCGGCAAACGTTTTTCCTGCGCGACGCGGAAGATATCCTGCGCTTTTCGCACACTGAGAACGCTCCAGTCTTTCGCCACGTTGTAGCATGGACGACCATCCCGGAAGAGCGGCCTCATTCCACTACCGCGCCTCTGCGTGCGGGGACGCGTTTGCGTGTCGACGCTCGGCTTTTTCGGCTCAAAAATCACGTATCTCACTCCTTGAGAAGGTCCGGACTTTCAGGATAATGACGGAAGCGTCGAACGGTCAAGACCCCGATTGCCGATTACCGAAGCCTATCTGCACGACAGGTAGTTATATATAGAAACGGACTCATGTAACTGTAGGCTTCGGCAATCGGCAATCGGGGCTGCAATCGGCAATCGGGACGGGGTTGCTCGACTCTCTGCCCGTCCTCCGCTACCCTATCGCGCATGTCACCACTCATGGATCAGGACCCGGACATCGCCGGTCTCATCGATGCTGAAAGGATTCGGCAAGAGGACGGGCTTACGCTCATCCCGTCGGAAAACCACACGTCGCGTGCGGTACTTGAGGCGCTCGCAACTGTGTTTTCGGACAAGTACGCCGAAGGCTACCCGGGTCGTCGCTACTACGCCGGCAACGAGATTGCAGACCTGCTTGAGACACTGGTCGTGGAGCGCGCGAAAGTCTTATTCGGCGTGCCGTACGCGAACGTCCAGCCATACTCCGGCAGTCCGGCGAATTTCGCGGTGTACCTCGCGACCATGGAACCAGCCGACGCGTTCATGGGCTTGGACCTTCTGCATGGAGGACACCTGACGCATGGCTGGAAGGCGAACGCCACATCGCGCATCTGGAAGAGCATCCCCTACCACGTGAAGGCGGACGGGCAGCTGAACCTGGATGAGATGCGGACCATCGCCCTGCGGGACAGGCCGAAGCTCATCTGGTGCGGTGGCACGGCGCTTCCGCGCGCCATTCCGTTTAAAGAATGCGCCGCCATTGCGGACGAAGTAGGCGCGCTCCTTGTGGCGGACATCTCGCATATCGCAGGACTCGTAGCTGCCGGCGCGCACGAAAGCCCCGTCCCCTTCGCGCACATCGTGACCACGACCACGCACAAAACCCTGCGCGGACCGCGCGGCGCCATGATCATGGTAACGCAGAAGGGATTAAACAAAGACGCAGACCTTCCGTCCAAGATCGACAAAGCCATCATCCCGGGCTTCCAAGGCGGACCCCACCTGAATACCATCGCAGGAATCGGCGTGGCGCTCCAGGAAGCCATGCAGCCGTCGTTCAAAGACTACGCGAGGCACACCGTTGAGAATGCCCACGCATTGGCGGACGCGCTGACCGAAGCCGGATTCTCACTCGTCTCGGGCGGCACGGATAACCACCTCATCCTCATGGACCTCTCGTCGAGCGGCATCGGTCGCGGCGCGATCTTCCACTCCGGCCTCGAACGCATCGGACTCTACGCGAACAAGAACACGGTGCCGAACGACCAGAGTTCGCCCTTCTACCCGAGCGGGCTTCGACTCGGCACACCGGCGGCAACGACGCGCGGCATGACCACGGCAGACATGAAACAGGTTGCGAGCTGGATCGCGCAGCTTAGCGAGCACGTAAAAGACGTCCAGGTACCGCAGGAGAAGGAGGCGCGCGCCGCCT
Organism: Methylomirabilis sp. (SeqCode); assembly: GCA_035561755.1. Classification (GTDB taxonomy): domain Bacteria; phylum Patescibacteriota; class Patescibacteriia; order 2-12-FULL-60-25; family 2-12-FULL-60-25; genus 2-12-FULL-60-25. Next base: position 3,632 of record DATMXG010000110.1, on the reverse strand, counting down.
CCTTCAAGACGTTTGCCGCAACGCTCGAGACCGATCCGTTCTATAGCACGCTGCGCGAAGAGGTCCGCTCCTTGTGCCGCCGCTACCCCATCCCGGCCGCGAAATAGCGAGAGGCCCAGTCCCACTTTAGCGTCATTTCGACCGAGGTCGCACTCACGTTCCGTCATCCGGAGCGAGGTCGACCCTCGTGATTGGAAGAGAGACATGTTCTCTTGGCGACCGAGCAAACGGATCTCTTGCACACTTCGGACTTCCTATACGATTCTTACCTCCGTTCGAGATGCCGACGCTCGTTTGAAATGAATCATCCATTGGGACGTTTCGCAGCACAAGAGATCCGTTCGCTCGGTCGCCGAGTTGCCTCGCACTACTACACGGCGCCCGTGGCTCCCTCGCTCAGGATGACGGAACGTGAGTGCGACCTCGGTCGAAATGACGCTCAGAGAAGCGTCCGGCATGACAAATTCACCGATGAGCCGTATCATGTGCCGCGCATGAAACTCATCGACGGCAAAGCTCTCGCAGCAGCCATTCGCGCGGAAGTCGCGGACGACGTGAAAAAACTCCCCTCTCCGCCCGGATTGGGCGTGCTTCTGGTGGGCGACGATCCGGCGTCGCGCGTGTACGTGGGCCTCAAAGAGAAGACTGCGACCGAAGCGGGTATCCGGACGGACATCCGCCGTCTTCCGGCGAGTGCCACGGACGACGAACTTGTCGGAATCATCCGGCAGTGGAATGAAGATGGCTCGGTGAACGCCATTCTCGTGCAGCTTCCGCTCCCGTCCGGACACGATACGGATAAAGTAGTCTCCGCCGTTCATCCAATGAAGGACGTTGACGGCTTTCATCCGGCTAACGTCGAAGCTCTCTTCGAAGGCACCGGACTCATCATCCCTCCCGTCCACGAAGGCATTATGCGCCTGATCGCGTCGACCGGACTCGACCCGCGCGGCAAATCCGCAACTATCATCGCAAACAGCGATACGTTTGCCGACCCGTTACACCACCTCCTGCGACGCGCCGGGTTCGTAACCGCCATGATGCAGCCGGATGACCTGGACGCGGAGACGCTGCTGCAATCCGACGTAGCGGTGGTCGCCATCGGTCGGCCCGGATTCCTTGGTTCGGACCTGGTGAAAAACGGCGCTGTGGTGATCGACGTGGGCACCACGAAAGACGAACGCGGTTGCGTGCGCGGCGATGCGGACATGGAAGACTTTCGCAACAAAGACGTGTGGATCACCCCCGTTCCGGGCGGCGTGGGACCGATGACGGTGGCGCTCCTGCTCAAAAACGTGGTTCGACTCGTAGAGCTGCAACGTCCCTCGCGGAGTTTATCCCGAGCGGAACCGAGGGGCTCGGGATGTCAAAGGCTCGCTACAAGATCGTCATCCCGAGAGTAGGGAGGGACGGCACAGGCGCCGAAAAACGAAAAACTCGACGAGGACGAACGGGAGGTAGGCGGTCACCACGCGCCATACGATGAGCCAGGGCGCGAACATCTGGACGAGGAGGACGGCACCGATACTCTCGACGATTGCGACGCATGCCATGAGCACGAACAGGCGCTTCGGATCCGGGGTCTTCGGCTTGCAGGCAGTGATGCGGGATTCCGCACGACCCCAGGTAAACCCGAGAAGCGCCTCGCTCGCGAGGATCATGGCCGAAATGGACCAGGGATCGAGTCTGCGCGCGACATTCGCAAGCGCCAGCACCCAGAGCAGGGCGATGACGCGGACGAAAAGGAAGGTGAGTAGTCTGGTCATAGTTGAGAAAGCCCGCGCAAAATGACTAATGTCGCAATGTCTGATCTCTAATGTCGGACCAGGCCGTTCGGCATTAGACATTACGACTCCAGCCCTTCCGCCAAACTCATCCTGACCTTCATTCTCCGCACGTTGTACCAGGCGAAAAACATGACGAGCGCATGGAGCGTGAAGAAAACGAGGTGGATCGTGAAGCGCTGGGTGAAGAACAGGTTCTTGTTTGCCAGGTTACTCCAAATGAGGATCATGATGAAGGCGTCCCAGAGATAGGTGAGGAGAGTGAGAATCGCAGCGGTCCTGAGCTCCACGCGCGGACGGCTGAACGTCCATTCGGCGAACAGGTACGTGATGCTCACGAAGAGGGCGTAGGAGCCGTACTGGTATAGCCACTGCGGAACGTAACCGAACACAAAGAGCACGCCCATGATCACCACCGTGTTATACACGATGTTCTTGACGGTGGAGATGCCGATCGCGCGCATATACGTGCGGATCGGGCTATACGTCGGGCCACGTTTGATGGGCATACCACGTAAGACAATAACGAAAGTTAGATTGAGATGACTCTATCGAGGTCGTCCCGTAGTCGGTTCTCGAGAAAACGAGAGCAGGATGTCATTTTTGTCTTACGTGGCATACGTTAGATGAAGAGCCAGCTCAAGCCTCCGATGACGAAGAACCCCGTCACCGCGAGAGGCGCAACTTCCCGCCACCACCATGTCGCCGACCAGCGCGCGACCCTCCCCGCCTTCCGAAGCGCCGCCCGACCGATGAGCACGGCAATAACCCCGGTCGTCGCCCCGAAAATCGAACCCACGAGGCCGATCGTAGAAAGGAAGTCGCGTTCCGTGAGGAACAGGAGGGCGAGCGGAACACCGAGAGACACGGCCCACGCGAGGGGCGCGGCGAAGTGGAAGTCCAGCCGGAACATGGAGCCGAGGTCGTACGCCGTGGTGAGGTACGACGTAACGACAGCCAGGAAGCCGAAGAGCGGAACGGCGATCGTGAACGCGTACGGAAGGAGCGCGATGACATCTGTGGGCCCTCGTCCCAGCGTACCCGATGAGGCGAGCCATGCCGTGACACCGAATACATACGTGAGCGCCGCAGCGCCGAGCGTGCCGCGCATCACGGCCTTCATCATATCATCCCGCCGCTCCTTCACGATGTCTTCCATCTCCGGAATAACCGTGAGCCCGAAGAGCGAGAACAAGAACACACCGTACGGTTCAAAAGACCAGCGCGCGGGAACCGAGAGGATGACGGCGGCGTCCATCCGTCCTGCAAGCGCACCGATGATGAGAATCATGATGGCAACGAGGATCCACGTGAGGAACGCCTCAACCTTCGTCATCCACGAAAGCCCCACGAGGATCGTGACCGAGCCGATGGCCCAAAATGCCACCTGCCAGGCGAGCACGGGAATGTGGATACCGAGCGCACCGGCGAGAACGGCCAAAAATTCGCCGCCAAGGATGAGATACGCGAGGTTCGACCCGAAAATCTGGAGCGTCTGCACGAGTCCGGCCGCCGCGCCCCCCGCCGGGCCGAGCCAGTGATCTGCGAATCCGGACAAGCGCGCGGCCGGGTGGTACCGGAGAACGGCCTCGGCGTAGAGGAGGTGGGTGGCGAGGACCACGAACGTGAGGAGCACGAACCCGAACGTTGCCGGGATCACGCCCCACGCGCCGATCATCGCCGGAACGCCGAACACGCCGGCGCCGATGATCGTACCGATCAGCGCAAGCGTCGCTCGCATCCGCTTTTGGCTCCTCGTCATTACGAATGAGTATATCAAGTCGCGAGCATCTACGGAATGTATTGTGTTCCAAAGGGAAGCGGGGGTTCATGGGTCGGGGCTCATTT
>DATMXG010000109.1:0-2433 GCA_035561755.1 Methylomirabilis sp. (SeqCode) | reverse complement strand
GACGCGCGTGCGGATCGCGGAGAAGGGCGGCGAACCGCTCGCTGCGAGCCTCGAGGTGTCGTACGGCGACACGCGGACGTACCTCTACGGCGCATCCTCGTCGGCCAAGCGGAACCTCATGGCGCCGTACGCGCTGCATTGGGACGCGATCAGAACGGCGAAGCGCGAAGGGTGTCGATATTATGACTTCCACGGGGTGAACCCCGCGGACGAATCGTCGCCCTCATGGAAGAGTTCGTGGGCGGGGATCACGCGATTTAAGCTCGGGTGGGGAGGGGAGCGCCGTGACCTCGTGGGTACATGGGAACGTCCCACCAACCGCGTTGCGTACCGCCTCTTCCGCATGATCAGCCATTAAGGGTATCCTTCATTCTTATCATTCTTCTCATCATACGTCGTATGCGTTCCTCGTTCGTTGCGCTTGGTTTTTTTCTCGCTTTGGGCGCGGGGTGCTCCACGCCATCCGTTCCTGCAGGTGGCTCAACCGGCCCGTCTCCGGCCACGTCCGCGTCGGCATGTGCGCATCCGTACTACCCCATCCGGCAGGGGTACGAAATAGGGTATACGAATACGATCACGGGGGCGCCCGAGAGCGCATTCACGATGAAGGTCGCAAAGGCCGAAAGGAACACGGCGACCCTCGAATACGTCTTCTCGCAGACGGGAGCGCCGGCAAACGCGACGCCGCTCACAATGACCCAGGAGCTTGAGTGCGCAGGGGGAAATATCCGTGCGAAGGGCCAACTCGATATGGCGTCGGCGTTGAGCGGCATGCAGGTGAGGTCCACCACGAAGAAGTCTACGGGTGAACTTTTGCCCTCGGATCTCGCCGTGGGATCCGAGTGGGACAATGAATTTCAGGTTGAGACCGAAACGGACAGCCCGGTTGCCGTACGCTTGGGCATGGGCCGTACCTCCTCCACCATGGTCATGCACCATAAGGCGATCCGTGAGGAAGATATTACGGTGCCGGCCGGCACGTACCGCGCGCTCGTGGTGGAGACCGACATGACGATCACGATGTCGTTCGGTTCCCTTCCCGCGCAAAAACCGACAACGGTCCGTTCCACCGAATACTGGGTGAAGGACGTAGGACTCGTGAAGACCGTCACCGGTACCTCGAAGACGGAAGCGGCGCGCGTGGCACTCCCATAGATTGGATCCGTCATAGTTTTCTGAACGTGCATCTGTGCCACGGGTAGTTATTTCGCGCGTTCAGATGTCAGATGGGCGCGTCGCGATCACGGCAATAGCAGGGGCGGGGGATTGACATACGGTACTTCCCACGGTAATTCTGCGTCAGAACCTTGAAAGGAGCAGGCATGGGCTCGGAACATCCAAACGCATCGATACCAGTTCAAGCCGGTCCCCAGAGCGCGACCCACGCTACCCGCGAAGGAGCGGGCACGATCGCAGACGGACTCACGGTCGTTGGCATCGCCATTGGGCTCCTGAGGACATCGAACGATTGCCCGAAGGGATTGAACGAACGCATCCAGGCGATTCACGTTGAGTATCTGTCGATTGCCCGCGATCTCACAGACGCGTACCGCGAATCCGGATCGGCGATTCGTGCGATGAGTCTGTGCGCCGCCATCATCGAGCTCCAGAGTGCGCTCAGCACGGATCTCGATCTGACCGACGGACTCAGTGAAGAGGATCGTTCGGCTCTCGAGAACCTCATCTCGATTCCCGCGCGGTTCGCCCCGTACTTCAACGACTGAACGAGAGCGGTCCCATGACACTCCCTCGATACACAAGACGCCTCACGGACTTTCGCGAGGCGTCTTCACGTAGGGGGACCTTTTTACACCGCGACCAGCGGTCGAGGCGCGCTGCTATGCGTTCCGTGCGTCCTCATCAACACGCGGTATCGACGGCGTCCGCCTTATCAGTGCATCCGCCCTCCCAGCGGAAACGCGTGCCGCTGCCATACTCGAAGCAGAACACTGTGCCGGTCTCGATGAGACACGAGCGCCATGCGGCTCGGGCGTTGCTGCACGAGCCGTTCCCGTCCGAGTCACAGTCCGACACGCATTCGTCCAGCGTCTGCGTATCGTCGGGGCACTGCAGGGACAGGCCCATACTGCACCACTCGGTGCAGACAGCTTTGGAGCTCTGCGCGCCGCTCGATGCGCTGTTCTCATCGTCAGACGAGCAGGCCGAGGACAGCGCGATGGCTGCCGGGATCAGGAAACTGAGTTTTTTCATCATGTCCGACTCCTTAAGGTGCATTGGTTTGCAACCGTACAACACCAAACACCGTTGGCCCTGTCAAGGTGATCTATTGTACTTGGTTTCAAGAATTTAACGCAACGAGTTTGTTAAAAACCTCATCAGGTTTGTAGAAGTCGAGCGCAGCTCTTGGACGATCATTCAGCTGTCTTTGGACACGCCTGATCTCTCTTGTGGGTATCTTGTCAAACTCCGTCC
>DATMXG010000108.1:0-4925 GCA_035561755.1 Methylomirabilis sp. (SeqCode) | reverse complement strand
GCGTATCGGTGCTAAAACGCTCGTGCTCGAGATGGGCGCGGATCATCAGGGTGACCTCGCCTGGCTCATTGGGATCGCTCGGCCAGACGTTGCCGTGATTACGGCCGTGGCGCCGGCCCATGCGGAGTACATCGGAACGATCGATGAGATCTCACGCGAGAAGGCCACACTCGTCCGTTCGTTGCCGAAGTCCGGGCTCGCCGTGTTGAACGCGGATGATCCGCGTGTCACCGCGATGCACAAGGAGGCCGAGGCGGATGCCACATACGTAGGCGAAAGCGAAGGGAGCGACGTACGACTACGCGATGTAACGGTGTCGACCGAGACGGATGAGTACGGACACGTAATGCCGCGCGGAATCGAAGTTGTGCTCGAAGTGGGAGCGGCTGCTCCGCCGAACGCCGGTCAAGTCGTACGGTTTGAGCTTCAGGGAACTATCGGACATCCGCAGGCTTGGGCGGCCGGGGCGGCTATCGCCGTGGCCCGTGCGCTCGATGTGTTGCCGGAAAAGGCCGTGGAACGATTGAAGCGCGATTACCATGGCATTGCCGGGCGTACGCGCATCATTCCCGGCATCAAGTTCACGGCACTCATCGACGATACGTATAATGCCGCATCGCCAACAGCGGTCGTTTCAGGACTTCGCGACGTCGCATCCATCCCGATCGAAAAGCCTTCGCAGCGCCGCATCGCCGCCCTCGGCGACATGCGCGAACTTGGCGCGTATTCGGACGACGCGCATCGCACCGTAGGCCACGAAGTCGCCGCGCAGGGGTTTGACATGCTCGTGACGTGTGGTACACTCGCGCGCGCCATCGCATCGGCGGCGCGTGAAGCGGGGATGCCTGATGGAACCGTAATGAGTTATGACTCTACGGAAGAAGGCGGCATGGCGTTGCAGAGTCTCCTGCAGTCCGGCGACATCGTCTATGTGAAAGGCTCGCAGGGATCGCGTATGGAGAAAGTCGTCAAAGAACTCATGGCCGAGCCGCTCCAGGCGCCATTCCTCCTGGTCCGCATGACGCAGGACTGGGTAGGAAAGGCGTAAGTTTGTACCTGATGGATTACTAATTACGAATGGCTCATGCGAATATACGAATTACGAATGTCCTCGAAAAATATATTCGTAATTCGTATATTCGCATGAGCCATTCGTAATTAGTAATCCATCAGGTACTGGATCTGTAGTAGCTCACGGTTCGTGGCGCGTTCGTCTATCGGCTAGGACGTCGCCCTCTCACGGCGAAAAGAGGGGTTCGATTCCCCTACGCGCTACCACGTAAAAACGACCTCGTGACACGGGGTCGTTTTTACGTGGTGTGTTGATGTCACGTGTCGCCGTACTGTTTGATATAGCAACGCCGACCGGGTTAGGGTCGGCGTTAGAAGAGAGGGGGAGATCGCGCGGGGATCAACCGGTCGACGAGTTCGGCTCCTCGTCATCCGTATCCGTGGCGTTCGGATCAACGCGTGCGCGCGTGCCGCTCCTTGTACGTTCCGGGTACCGGCTTTTGGCCTGTGGTGATTCCAAGGGCGTGAGGTCGTCTTCGTCCGTGTAGGCGAAAAGAACGGGAGGCAGATCATCCGCCTGAGGATGTTGATCCGCCGCGTGGTTCGCCGGCTGACGGAACGCCTCGAGCGGCAATCCGCACATGGGCACACAATCGGCGATGAAGCCATACGCACCCGGATAGTCATCCGTCGTCGGTTCCGCCCTTGCCGGTGCCGGCACCGTTTCGTTATTCGACGGACAGTGCCGGTTGATGCACGTGCCGTTTTCGTTCAGATACGTACTGCATCGGCGACAGCGCCGTTCCGAATCAGCGGGCATGGTTCCTCCTTGAAGGTACACGATGAATGTTCGAGAGACGAACGTATGTTACCACGTCGCATACCGAACAAAAAAACGCCGACCTTTCCCGTGGGAATGGTCGGCGTTGTTAGCCCGAGTCAGGAGCTTGTGAATCGGGGATGCCCGGGACGGGGAGCTCATATTCGTCGATGGCGCTGGCGCCGTCGGAACTGCCGTTCGGCCCTTCCCATGTGACGACAGGCGCGTCGTCGATCTGCGGCGCACGTGGCGTTCCAAGTCCTTGCTTTATCGCAGTGTATACCTCTGTAGATGAGGGCGCAGGCTTGGCCGATGCAGTGGCGACGGTTGGAGGCGGGTGGTGCGACGATCCGCAGTGCGGGCATTTCGTGCACGAACGTTCGATGTGTAGACCGCAGCCTTTGCAGAAATCAACACGTTCCGGAAGCTCCGAGAGCGTTGTGTCGTCGAACGACACCACGGGGTATCCCGGATTCGTCACGTGTTCGTTCGGCGGTGCGTTCGGTGGCGCGAGCACATCCCGATGTACGCCGATTTTCGGCCTGGTTGAGAACGGCGACTGGTAGTTTGACCTCGCCACCGTGTCGCACAACGGGCCCATGATGCATTCCCTGTTGTCGATTCGAAGCGGTGCGCCGCACTTTGCGCAGATATTCTTGCCGCGACCGTTCGGCGTAGCCATGGTTCTCCTTTGAGTGAAGGTTCTGAATCCATCGTGCCTTATGAGGCGCTGGATGGTTTACACATATCACGGAAGGTGCTGATGGTCAATGGAAAGACGGTCTGTGCGTAGAAACACTTCAGAAGTACATGGAACCGGGTTCCTGCGTGTGCCCATATTCACGAATTCACCCGTCCACGTGCACGTATTCGCCTGTCTACACGATGAGCGGAAGGACTTCGAGCTTGATCTTTTCTCCCGTAATGATGCTCTGGATACGGTACGATCCGTGCGTGGGCGCCTCGATATATCCGTTCCAGGCCATGCGCGCCAGGCCTCCACTCTCAATCCAGTCTTCAATCCATTCGGTGCACGTTTCCGCTTCGTGCATCATGATGCCGCCGCCCACGTTCAGGAGCCATAATTTATTGTACTCTTCCTGCGAGCCCACGGGCGGCGTCATCACGATTGGGACTCCCGCACCGGCGTAGAAGGAAAGTTCCGAAGGTTTTGTCATCAATATATCCGTTGAGCGCAGGATGCGGTCAAAATCATGAAAGTACTGGTGGCGGTTTGGTTCCACATGCACTCTGATCCCTTTCCCGAGCTCACTCCCAAGGCCGATGCGTTTAATATTTTTCGTAAAGTAGTTCGCCACTTCGCGTCTCGTCCCCGCCACCATGTTCATGTGGAAGCGCTTTTGCCTGATTTTTGGCGCGAGACTCTTCGCGATTTCGATGCCAATCTGGCGTTGGGCGCCGGCACCTCCAACGGCGAACGTAATCGTTACCGGCCGTTGCTTGACCTTCCAGTTACACCGGCCGAGACCGAGCTCCTTGCGCAGTGTTTCCGCGTACCGAATCGTGAAGATTCCTTTCGGATCTAGGTTGCACACACGTTTTGCGATATCGTCTTTCATCAGTTCGCCCCGTGGATCGCCGATCAAGAGCTTTGGGAGCGGGAAGCCTGTCAGGTAGATGTTTTCCGATCGGATTCCGTAGAGCTTGAGGCGTTCAACCACGCGGCCGGTTGGCGCGAAGTATTTGATCTTGGTCCGTTTCGAATCGAGCGGCACCCACGCGCGGCTCATGTCCGTATCCGTGACGATTACGTAGATGTCTTCCGGGTACCCGTGTTCCTCGAGCGCAAACGCGATGAGCGGGAAGGTACAGATTGCGGGGAGCCTGCGTCGCATGATGCGTTCCATGAGGTCTTTCCCCAATCCCTTATGGATGAACCGGTACATGGCCTTGAGCTGGATGCTGGCCTGGGACAGGTCACGCCTCGGGTAGAACGGTGGAATTTCCTGAAACCGGTCCATTGCCTGAAACAGCAGGGGGCCGATCACGGGAACGGGCTTCAGTCGCGAGATCGTCTCATAGAGACTTCGCGTTTCATGCCAGAGCTTTTTGTCTCGTGTCGGGATGCCGGGATACTTGTTGCAGGTGACGATCTCGCCGTACGCGAGTTCTTCGAGGCCGTGTGCGGCGCGATCATGACCGTAGCCCATGTCGGCGGAAATGACCCAAGCTTGCTTTGGTTGTTTGGACATATCGCAGGAAATTGTAGCACGTTCGCCGTCCGTTGTTGCGTCCGTTCAACCCGTCCCGCCGTTGGCGGTGCCCGCTGAGAGCAGGGTTGTCTGATGTCGGGAGTTTTTCTGGCCTGCTATCGCTAGAGCAAGGGCGAGATAAGGCGTGCGAGTGATTCTTTCACTCTGGCGCGCAGCGGCCGCATGATGAACTGCGCATAATCGATCTCATCGCACATCTCGAGGTCACGGTCGAAGTCTTCGTTCAGGTGACGGATCGTCGCCGGCGCCGATACGAGAATGTTGACTTCGAAATCCAAACGCAGACTCCGGATGTCCAGGTTGCAGGTGCCGATCGAGGCAACGGCTTCATCCGCGATAATCACTTTCGGATGGAGGAAACCCACGCGATACTCATGCACGCGCACGCCAGCCCTCAGTAGGTCGTCCAGGTACGTGTGCGCCACCCAGCGCAGGTAGGGCCAGTCCGGGTGGCGGGGGAGCATGATGTCCACGTCCACGTTCCGGAGCGCCGCGAGCTGGAGCGCCATCATCAGACTCTCGTCCGGGATGAAGTAGGGCATCTGTATTCGCAGGCTCCGCGTAGAAGCGTGGATGAGGGAGAGGTAGTGCAGGTGGATTGCCTTCCAGTCCGTATCCGGGCCGCTCGGAATCACGTTCACTGTTTCGCCGTCCGCGAAGCCGCGCGGTTCCGGGAGAGCGGCGTTGCGCGGCTCACCCGTTGTGTGGGACCACGCGTCTTCGAACAGGCTGGCAAATTCCCGAACGCACGGACCGCGTAATTCCATGGAGGTGTCGCGCCACGGGCCGCGATGTGACTCGCCAAGGTATTCGTCGCCGATGTTTGCGCCTCCTGTGAATGCCACGTCATGGTCCACCAC
>DATMXG010000107.1:0-3165 GCA_035561755.1 Methylomirabilis sp. (SeqCode) | reverse complement strand
TGATGAGCGGATTGGTAATCGGGTTCTTTGGAATGGTCTTGGCAAACCTGATGATATTCTCACCAAAAAGCGCCGTCCTTTTCTCCAAGTCATATGCACGACGCTCACTCATAACGATCCGAATTAGGCATTAGGCATTAGTCATTCATCACTTTGCAGCATTGAGCGGCTGCTTGCCAGCCAAAACCGCCACGATGTTCTCCGCCGCCACTCGCGCCATGTCCTGTCGCGCTTCCACGGTGGCGCTCGCGATGTGCGGGGTGAGGATGACGTTCGGGAACGATTTCAATTCCAGGTTGTCCGTCATGTCGCAGTCGATCGCGGGTTCGCACTCGAACACGTCGATCCCGGCTCCTGCAATACGTTTGGTCCTGAGCGCGCGGAGGAGCGCCTTCTCGTTCACCACAGGGCCACGCGCGGTGTTTACGAGGAAGGCCGTCTTTTTCATGAGTGCGAATTCGGCGGTCGAGATCAGATGTCGCGTCGAAGGAAGGAGTGGTACGTGCAGGCTTACGAAGTCGGACGTTGCGAGCAGTTTCTCAAAGGAGAGATGCTCCGCATGAAAGTCCTTTTCGAGCTGCTCGTTCTTCCGCATGTCGGAGTACACGAGCTTCATGCCGAAGCCCGTCACCGCGCGCCTGGCGACCGCGGAGCCGATCCGTCCTGCACCCACGATGCCGAGCGTTTTTCCGTACACGTCCGTGCCGAGAAGATTCGCCGGGTCCCAGCCCTTGTACTTCTTCGCCTTTGCGTAATTGTCCGCCTCGCTCACGCGGTGCGCGAGCGCGATCATGAGGGCGAACGTGTGCTCTGCCACGGCTTCGTTCACCTTGTCGGAGGGCGTGTTCGTTACGATCACGCCTGCATTCTTCGCGGCCGCGAGGTCCACGTTATCGAACCCCACGGCGTAGTTGGCGACGATCTGGAGGTTCGGACCCGCGGCCTTGAAGAAGCCGGCGTCCACCTTGTCCGTGAGGAGCGTGATGACGGCGTCTTTCCCTTTGACGTTCGCGAAGAGTTCCTTCTGCGAGATACCGCTCGTTTCTTTGTAGAACGTGACGGCGTGCCCGGCACGTTTCAGGAGATCCATCGCCTGGTCGGCAAAGCCTTTGGGGTTGAAGGTGAGGTAGATGGAGGACATAGGCATTTTTTTTGGGCTACTGGCGGCCATTGTAACACCCGAGGGCGGAACGTAGGAGCCACACGTTCGGGGTCCGTAGCGTATGTGCATAAGTTTCTTTTTCCGCTGTGTTACGATGGCTTGCGTTGATATTCGACGGGTGATACTGAATAGATGGCATGAACAACGAACCAACGAATGCGGACATCTTTGAGGCTCTTCAAGAGTTCTCTCAGCATGTTGATGAACAATTTCTCGAGGTGAAATCCGAAATTGGGAGCATGAAATCCCAAATGGTCACGAAAGATTATCTTGATGTGAAGCTGGCGGATCAGTACAGCGACGTTGTGCAATTCGTGAGACGTCGCGTCAGTTGCTGGAAAGACATCGGCGTTCAGAAAACGGCGGGCTAGAGCCTTTTTTCTACGGCTAGGCGCGTATTCGTCCGTCTGCCAAACCATTACCTACATCTGCTCCACCGCATAGACCTTCCTGAAGGTCTTTTTCTTTTCTTTCGGCACGAAAAGCTTGAACACCGGCAGGATGAGCGTGGTCGCAATGAAGATGGCCACGAGTTTTGGAGCGATACCCGTCTCGCGGAAGAACTTGTCGGCGATCCACACGCCGAGTGTGGTGTTCATGTAGATGAGGCAGAAGGACACGGTCATGCGGTCCACCGTATCGCGCCAGGCGAGCATGGCGCTCGCGAGCCAGGCGATTCCGATCCAGAATACGGTCATGAGGATCACGATGATCACGCCGTCCGTGCCGATCCCGAGGAATCCCGCTCCCGGGGTTGTTACGGTGGGCGCGCCCGTAGGGCCGGCGCTTGATGCCGCCACCGACGCGATCACGAGCGCAAAGGCCGCGAGGTTCGCGAGCCGGATCGGGTCGACGAAGCGCTCGATGCGCTTCCGTTTGATCTTCCACTGTACGAGGGCAGAGAGTGCGAGCGGAACGATCACCACCCAGGCGATGTTCGCCATCATGGACGTCACGTCGATCGTCACCGTTTGGCCGGCCATCACGCGCAGTACGAGTGGAATGGTGAAGGGAGAGAGGACAGAGGTGGAGACGGCGATGAGGATCGCGAGCGACGTTTTGCCGCCCAGGATGGCAATCACAGCGGGTGCGGTGAGTCCCGCGGGCATGGCCGCCGCGAGCACGAAGGGAAGCGTCCACTCCGGGGCGAAGAAAGCGAGGGGAAGCGCCACGAGGAAGGGCAGGATCACGAGCATCATCGAGTTCGCGAGCACGAGCGTGCGCCAGTCCTTCGCCTGCTTCATGAACTCCACGAAATCCAGCCGCAACCCGGTCGAAAACATGATCACCTGAAGGAAGAACCCGTTCCACGGATTCAGGGGGAGGAAGATGGACGGCCACACAAGCCCGGCCGCGAGGGCGGCCAGAATGAGCGCGAGTTGGTAGCGGGCGATGAGATCGAGGAAGCGGGAGAACATGGAGAGGGGCAGTAGGCAGTCGTCAGTGGGCAGTCGCTTGAAGTAGCGACCTGACTGTCCACTTCCGACTCCCGAACGTTAATCGCGGAGCTTGATCGCACGAACGCGCACCTTCGCGAGTTCACGATCCGACGGCCACCGTTGGAGTATCCCGACCTTGGCGCCCATGTGCGTGATCACTCCGAGCGCATTCGTCATTCCTACCTTGAGACCGGTCGCGAGGTCGCAGGTCTTCATGAATCCGGCCACGAATCCGCTGCCGAGCGCATCGCCGGCCCCGGTGGTGTTCACGCGCTTGCCCGGGAGCGGCGGGCAGAACCACGTGCAACCGCGGGATGCGAGGTACGCGCCGCGCGGGCCGTCGGAGCAGAGAAGTGCGATCTTCGGGAGGTCGCCGAGTTTGTCCACGATGGATCGCAGGTGCCGGACGGGCTTGTGCGCGAGGAGCGCCGCCTCTTCGCGGTTCACGATGAGCGCGTCCACGCGGCGAATGAGGGGAGTAAGGCGCGGGAGCCCCTTTTCAAGTTCCGCATTCCCTGGGTTCCAGGCCACGCGCGCGCCAATTTGTTCTGCACGTTCCAGGAT
>DATMXG010000106.1:0-5541 GCA_035561755.1 Methylomirabilis sp. (SeqCode) | reverse complement strand
GCGATGTCCTGCGCCACGGGAATCACATTGATCCGTTCCGGCGCAACCCTGCAACGTCGCACCACGTGGTCACGCACCCGCTCACTCACCACCCTCACGCCATCCGCGCGACGCAGGAAGAACTTTCCACACCCGGCCATGATCTCATGAAAAAACGGGAGTTCGCGCTCCCATGCGCCTGAGTAGTAGTCCGCGTGTTCCTGAATCTCATACGGCACATCGAGCAGCCGTGAGACGAGAAACGCAACAAACCCCGCAGCGAACGGATCCTGTGCTGTGATGATCGGCGCTTCCCCTTCCTTGCGAGCGCGCTTTACCGACTTCCATGCCACGACCGCTGCTTTCCATATGCGTACAGGAGCCGTTCCCTTAAACCCGTAGACGCAAACTTGAGAATCGCCGCGCTCCGCGTCCGCATACGCGTTCGCGAGTAGCACCGCGCTCACGCGGACGTCGCTTGATGCGAGCGACGCGAGCCGTGAGCTCGAATCCGACGCGGCATCCAGGAACCCGCGTTCGTACGACAACATGACGACGCGCAGCGGCTTCACTGCTGCTGTACGGGCGACGCGCTGCGTCGCCCCTCCAATATTTTCATCACGTACCTCATTCATACAATCTCTCGTATCACTCCGATCGTCTTTTCCATCATCACTTCAAACTGCAACGTCTCCGGCGCCGCCGGTGCCGCCCGCCCCGGCCACGAGTCGGACAAAGCCACGCGCCATGCGCCGGCATCACCATACGGCAGCACCCGCACGAGCGCATCACCCAGGAGCTCGCGCGTTTCCGGATTCCCGCCTTGGTCGCTCACGAAGCTCGAAAGTCCCACGGACGCGGCCTCGGTCACCACGTGCGGGAAGCCCTCGTATCCGGACGGGAGGACGAACAGGTCGGCCGCGCGGTACCAGTCCGCGAGCGTTGGCTTGTCGAGACGACCAAGAAAACGCACGTGGTCGGCGACTCTCCGTTCAAACGCGAGTTTCTTCCATTCGTCCAACGACGGTCCGTCACCCGCGACCGCAAACACGACGTCGCTTGGCAGGTCAGGCATGATCCCAATGATGAAGTCCACGCCTTTCCACGGAACGCAACGAACCGCCGTGAGCAACACACGTTTTCCTTCCAGTCCGGACTCGCGGCGCATCTCCTCGCGCGTCTTCCCTTCCGGGAGCGGTTCCGCGGCATTGTAGACTACGCGGACGCGATCGTCCGCCACGCCCCACGCCTTCACCACCGACGCGAGGTAGCGGCTCGGCACGATCACCCGCTTCGCTCGTTTCGCCGTCCATCGCTCGATCCATTCAAGCACGCGGATCAACCCGCCGTGCCGATGCATCAAAAATTCATTGAGTAACTCGTTTCTTTGCCGACTGCCGACTGCCGACTGCCCGCTACCGCCCTGCCGATACATCTCCCACGCATAATCACCCACCACTTTCATCACCGTCTTCTTCCGAGCAATCATCGCGCCGATCATCCCCGGCAGTCCTTCTGACACCGGGCCCTGGAGATACACCACGTCGCACAGCCGCGCGCGGCGTCGAACTGCGTCCGCGAACTTCCAGTAACGCGCGAACACGTTCCGCGTACGACCGACGCGTTCAACCGGATATCCCTCCACATGATCAATGCCGTCTTTCTCACCGTATGCAACAACCTGCACATCATGCCCTAAAAGCAACGCCGCCCGGGCAACAGCTCGGGTGTACGTGGCGGGTCCGCCCGCATCAGGCGGATAGATCCCGGTGGCAAGAAGTATCTTCATACGATCGTCACCCTGAACCCTCGGCGTAACCTGTCCTGTGCATCGCTGAATAGCAGGACGGGCTGCGCCGAAGGGTCATGGTTTTTCGAGCACGAGAGTGGTCGACCACATCACTCGGTCCAGCTGCTCCGGCGTAAAAAGCAACCCCATCTGGTCTTCAAATCCGTACCACACCCGAACTGCGTCATCCGATGCGCCACGCATGAAGCCTTTCAAGCTGCCGAGATTATGTTTTCGGAGCGCGACGACGCGAAAGCCTTTCGCTTCGGCCAGGCGACGAAACTCCTCGTCATCAACGCGCTTCATGTACGGACCCTCGATGCCGAAAACCGCGAGAAGCTGGCTGGCCGGCACCATGAACTGCTCCTTCCAGTTTGAGGACCTGAAGTGGCCGGCATCGTAATTTAATAACGCAACCCCGCCCGGTTTGAGCGCGGTCCAGACCGTATTCAGAAATGCCGGGCGGTCCACCACGTGCTCGATGGCGCTCATGGCCACGCATGCGTCAAACGTACCTTCTTCGATGAGGTGCTGAGCGTCGAACACACGGAGGTCAACCTGCGACTTCCCCTCAAAGAGACGTTTACCTGCCGCGATCGCGTCGGTGTCCGTATCCACGCCGATCACCTGCCACGCCGAATGCGACTCGATGAACGACGACCACTTCTTTCCGTTCCCACACGCGAGATCAAGCACGCGAACGTTCGACGAACCGAATCGCCGTTCGAGATATTCAAGCATCCATTGTTTCGCGGCGTTGCCGCGTTCGTACAATGTCATGCGTTCTTAGACGAGAGCGACGTGAGCATCCCGCGGATGCGCAAAGCGATGCCGTCCCACCCGTATTTTTCGCGCACGAGACGCTCGCCGTTCGCAATGAGCCTGGACCGAAGCGCTGGATCGTTCTGGATGCGAAGGACTGCCGTTACAATCGAATCAGGATCGCGCGGCTGGCAGAACACGCCTGTCTCCCCGTCCGTAAGGAAGTCCGGAATGCCTCCGACCGGCGTGCCGATGACCGGAATGCCGGCGGCCATGGCTTCGAGGAAGGAGTTGCCGAGCCCTTCGGACAGCGACGCACGAACGAAGATGTCCGACGCCTGCAGGATGCCCGGCAGTTCGTGGTGCGACTTGGAGCCAAGGAAGACCACGCGTGACACGAGTCCTTTTTGTTCCGTCAGCACTTCAAGCTTCTGGCGATCCTCTCCGTCTCCCGCGATCAAGAGTTTATATGACGCAGGCAACTTCACGAACGAGCGGATGAGGTCATCGATTCCGTTCTTGAGCGACAAGCGCGAGGCGGTGACGAGGACGACGTCCGTTTCCGCGAATCCGTAGCACGTCCGAAGCTCACCACGCTCGTCGTCCGTGATGCGCGACGTGAAGCGTACGATATCCACGCCGTTCGGCACCACGTCCGGCGTGCCGCGGAATCCCATCTTGACCGACCACTCCGCCAGAAAACGGCTGATCGCCTGCACGGCATCCGCGCGCTCGAAGACTTTTCTGTGTAAGAACTCCAGCTTGCCCGCGCGTTTCGCGTAATGTTCAAGCGGATCGCCTTCCTGAAGTGTCAGCAGTAACTTCGTATGAGGCTTGATCCATGTATACGCCAACGCGGTAAAGCCGCCGTAGCTCGCCATGAGCGACCAAATCGCATCGAAACGACCGAGCGTGAGCGCCTTCAGCGTCCCCAGGACCGGTAACAGGTATTTGTCGAACGTGCGTCCGAACCCAACACGATGGACGGTGATGTTCCCGATCTTCTCGTTGGACGCAAGACCCGGCTTCAGCCGCGAACAGACCATGTGGAACTCCACGCCTGTGGTGAGCCCTTCGGCCTCCCCTTCGGCAGGCTCAGGGCTTCGGCTCAGGGCAGGCTCCGTCGAACCATCCGAAATGCGGTCCGTAACTTCTCGCATCGCAACCTCGGCCCCGCCGATGAGCGGGAAGTAGACGGTGGAGAAAATGAGGACTCTCATGCGACGGTTCGGAAATATTCAATCGTCTTCAGCAACCCCTCACGCAGCGAAATCTTAGGCTCCCATCCGAGCTTTGACTTCGCGAGCGCGATGTCCGCCTGTCGCTGCTTCGGATCGTGAGGGACGGGTGGCAGGTGTGTTATTTCAGAAGACGAGCCCGTGAGCTCCAGTACGAGGTCTGCGAGCTGCTTAATGGTGAATTCTCCGGGGTTCCCGATGTTCACCGGCCCCGTGAACCCGTCCGTCTCCATCATACGCACGAGTCCTTCCACGAGGTCGTCCACGTACTGGAAGCTGCGCGTGTAACTTCCGTCGCCGTAAATCGTGATCGGCTCGCCGCGCAGAGCTTGCAGGATGAAGTTGGACACTACGCGGCCGTCGTCTTTGGCCATGCGCGGACCGTAGGTGTTAAAAATGCGGACCACGCGGATATCAACGCCGTACTCGCGGTGGTAGTCGAAGCACAACGTTTCCGCGCAACGCTTGCCTTCGTCGTAACAGGCGCGGCGCGACGTTGGATCCACGTTCCCCCAGTACGTCTCGTCCTGCGGGTGGCAAAGCGGGTCGCCGTAGACTTCACTGGTAGACGCTTGGAGCACGCGCGCGCCCGTGGCTTTCGCGAGATCGAGGCACGTGATCATGCCGAGCACGTTCGTGCGGACGGTTTCGACCGGATCGTGCTGGTAGTGCGGTGGACTCGCCGGGCAGGCAAGATTGTAGATGCGATCAAACTGGCCCACGAACAGTTTTTGAACGTCCGCTTCGATGAACGTGAAGTTCGGGTGGCGCAAAAGATGTTCGATGTTGCGCTTGGACCCGGTGAACAGGTTGTCGAGACACGTCACCGTGTGGCCGTCTCGGATGAGACGGTCGCACAGGTGGGAGCCGACAAAGCCGGCGCCGCCGGTCACGAGGATACGATACATGTTGACGAGTTTTTTCGCTGATTCGAGATGAATTTCCAATTGGCCTAATTAACCTAATCAATTCCTAACGGCCAATGCTCAGTTACGCGGTTGGTCATGTGACATTGATTAGGTCAGTTCATAACGATCCAGCCAAACGGCGAGGGATAACAACATCCAGAGCCTGTTCCCGTGATTCGCGCCACGCGCGTTCTCGTTGAACAGACGCTGGATGGCAGAGAGGTGCACGTATCGCACGAGCGAACCGTTGGGATCAAGGCATTGATCGCGCCAATAGTCCTTCAGAGGACCCCGGAACCAATCCGCGAGCGGCACCTGAAATCCGCGTTTTTTTCGGCTCAACACAGCATCAGGAACAATGCCATGTAGCGCCCGCTTCAATGCGACTTTGGTCTTACCATGACTCACCTTCTCTTTCAACGGCAGACGGAGCGCATAAGCCACCACGGACTGGTCCAAAAACGGGGCACGCGCCTCAAGACCGTACGCCATGGTGGCGCGGTCCATCTTCACATTCAGGTCATCCGGAAGATAGCTCGTGAGATCGAACCACATGGCGCGCGCCAAGGGGCTGCCGTCCGTCCCCATCTGCCTCGCGATAAACGCCACCGGATCGTCGCCGGACGTTTGATGCAAAAAATCGTGATGGAAGACCTCGGCCGCCCGTGCGGACGAAAAATATGAACCGCAGAATATTTCGGCATAGGCGCGGTTCGGATCGCGCTTCGCCCAAGGCGTGGCATCAGCTACGCGGATGAATCGCGGATCGTTGAACTTCGCGCCGACGATGCGCGCGAGCGGCGGAGCGACGCTCCGAAAACCCGGAATCGCGGCAAGGCGGAGCGCCCGATCAAACGCCACGTAT
>DATMXG010000105.1:0-7118 GCA_035561755.1 Methylomirabilis sp. (SeqCode) | reverse complement strand
GTCCAGATCCCCCACCGCGACCGACACGCCGCCACGGAACGCCGCTGCATACGCATTCCAGCCGGCGCGGACCGTACCATCAAGTTCGATCACTTTAACCTGCGCGCCGTCTCCCTTCCCGACGGCGATCTCCCATCTGTCATCACGGTCCATGTTCCCGACGGCGAGCGACAACGCGCCGCGAAACGCGGTTCCAAAAGGACGGACGGTGCGCACGTTCCCGCTGCCGAGCGCGATCCGGACCGCACCGCCGCTCGCAGACACCACGTCGTTCTTCCCGTCGCGGTCCACATCTTGGACGATGACGGTGGCGCCTCCGGCCGCATCCGGCCGCTGCAGGAAAAACGCGCCGCGCACCTGCGTTCCTTCGGGGCTGTATACGCGCACGAAACTGCCGTTCAGGAACGCGGTTGCACGCCCAATGGTCGCGGCGCCGCTACGCCGATACAGCATGAGGCCTTCCTGGGCGCCGAGCGTGACCGCGGTTTCCAGCCGGCCGTTGTTCGTACCCGGATCCTGCGATCCCCGCAATCGTTCATAGACTCCCGGTAAGTCGATAGTCTGCGAAGTGGGGAGACTGTTCACCACCACGGCTCCGCGCTCGTAGTCGCGCCACCACACGCCCTCAGGAACGCCTTTCGCGCCAGACGGCGCAAGCAGACGCGGTGGCCCCGAGGCCTTCCCGAGCGTCACGTCGTACTCATCGTACCACCACATCTGGCCATGGTCGCGATTCCCGTAATCGAATGAGTAGTACCCGTCGCCCAGGAGCGATGTGGTGAGTCCGAACCGCATAAGCTTCCAATTCGACGGATTGTCCACGTTATTCGGATTCGTGTTGAACGCCGTGATCGACGGACGGACATTTGATTGGAGCGACGACTGATAATCGCGGAACCCGTTCGCCCAGCCGTAACGCGGGAAGTCCTCGAACAGAATCCCGTTCGTGACCCCGGCGTAGAGCGCGGAACCGTTCGCCATGATGAGCGCGTCCGGTCCCAGCCGCGCGCGGATGTTCTGCGCGAGCTTCTTCCACCCCTCCTGCCATTCGCGATTCACGAGGTCGTCCTGCTCCGCCTGGCCGTCACCCGTGATATCGAGTCCTTTACCCACGAACCAGGTGGGTCCCGGCAGGGCGTCGTCTAGGAACACGCCATCCCAAAAACCGGAGGACCACAGCGTGTTCTGGATGTACTCCGGGAGAAAATCGTTCCAGCGCCGACCCTGAGCATCCGTCGGGCAGCGACTCGTGTTATTCAGGAGCCAGGCGCCGGGCCAATATCCAACACGGAGATTCCCGCGGTGCAGGTACCACGATTCAGGAATTGCGTGCGCCAGCCGGTAGCCGGGAAAATTCGATTCTTCCACGAATTGGGCGGCGGCGATGCTCGAGGAATTCACGTACGCAAGAATCTTGATCTTCGGATTTAATGCGCGCAGACGGCGGATACGGTCCGGAAATCGCGCCTGCTGGTCTTGGTCGAGGACGACGACATCCCACTTGGCGAGATCTGCGAGCTTCTCTTCCGACAGCTGCCATGTGAACCACAGGTTCAGAAGACGCGGGGGTTCCTGCGTGCCTCGCGCGGCCCACGCGTTCGGCGCCAAAACGAACGACGCGCTCATGAGGACGACGAGCGTTTTTCGGAGTGCTACAGTGCGTTTTGTGCTCATGCGTAATCATCGCAACCTACCTGTATTTTCGCAACGCGTCAACGGTTGCGGGTCGGACTCGGGGATCATTTCGGGACGTCGGGTAGTCGGGGGCGGAGTACGCGCCACCGTCGAGACCTTGTGTCAGCAAAGCGCTCTGCTGACGTAAGGACTCAATACGGGCAATCACCCCACCCCCGACTACCCGACGTCCCGAAATGATCCCCGAAATCCCTCAGCTCTCCCCCGACGAGACGCCGGTCACGCGCGTCGCGCGGCATCGGCGTAGATGCGCTCCAAACCCGCAAGGTGCCCGGCCCAGTCATGGCGCGTGCGGGCGCGTTCGCGGCCTCGCTCCCCCATGGCGCGCCGTTCGTCGCGGTTCATGGACTGAAAGCGACGCAGGAGATCGGTCCACGCGGGGACGTTACCCGGCGGCGCGAGCAGCCCGTTTGCGCCGTGCTCCACGAGTTCCGGAACTCCACCGATGTCCGATGCGAGCACCGGCACGCCGTCACCCATCGCTTCGAGAATTGAAAGCGGGCTGTTCTCATACCCGACGGACGGGAACATGAGCGCATCGGCGCTCCTACGGAGCTCTAACAGTTCCGCGGGCGGGACGAATCCGAGAAACGTGATGTGGTACGCTCGTTCCGTACGAACGAGGTGCCGGAGCCGTTCTTCGTCCGGCCCCGTCCCGGCAATCCTGAGCGGCAGGGTGGGAACGGACAAGGACGCGCGGATGAGCGTCTCGACTCCTTTCTGCGCGGTCAGACGTCCGGCGAAGAGCAGGTATCCCCCGCCGCACGGCGCGACCGTTGCACTCGCATCCGTCGGATTCCGCAGGACGGTGAATTTTCCGGCCGGTTCACCCCACTCCACCATCTTCTTCGCGAGGAACTCGGACGGAGCGATGAAACGCCGCACCGTCTTCTCATACGCCTGCGTGATCTTGGCGAACGTCATCTCCGCCCCCGCAAGGACGTTCGGCAGCGTACGCGACGATACGCAGTGATGGAGGATCGGGTTCCAATACTTCCCGCCCTTGCACCTCTCGCAGACCGCCCCTTCAGTGAACATGAGGTAGTTGGGGCACGCGAGCTTCAGATCGTGGAGCGTCTGCACGCACGGGATGCCGGACCGATGGATCGGACCGAGGATGGACGTGGAGAAGTGGTGGTAAATGTTGTGCAGGTGGATGACGTCCGGACGGACCTCGCGGATGGCGCGCTCCGTGGCGCGCCGCGCCTCGCGGTTCCAGAGGAAGGTCGTCGCTTTCACCGCATCCTTCCGCGGACCTTCGGCGCGCGAAAAGTCGTACCGGTGGATGAAGTACTTCGCGTCGGGCGTGGGCAAGTTCGCGGACGACCGCGTGGACAGGATGTGGACCTCGTGTCCGGCCTCCACCTGCTTCTGCATGAGGCGATGCACGTACAACTCCGCCCCGCCGAGCTGGTTGAAGAACTTATGGACGTGGAGGATTTGCATGATGGGGTACGAACATGGATTACGAATTACGAATGGGACATACGAAGATACAAATTACGAATTGGAACTTCTTCATCATATTCGTAATTTGTATCTTCGTATGTCCCATTCGTAATTCGTAATCCATGTTCGTAACCATCATAGCAGCTTGCGATACTCCCCCGCGTACAGGTCCGTCACGCGGTCCACATTGAACCGACGCGCGATCGGTTCGGCGTTGCGCTGTGCCATCGCCACGTAACGACCCGGGTCGCGGAGAACCGAACGGATCGCATCCCGCCAAGCATCGACGGCGTCGATGGGGATGCGCAGTTCATTTGGGATGGCGTCGCGTAACGGAGGAATGTCGGACGAAAGGACGGGGACGCCCGCTGCCATGGCTTCGAGCACAGACATCCCCATCCCCTCCCAACGTGACGGAAAAAGAAACAGGTCGGTCTCCTTGAGATGTACCGGCACGTTATCGACTTCGCCCACGAACCGCACACGCGAGGCGATTCCGAGCCGTTCGCACCGCTCCTTCAAGTCGCGTTCGAGCGATCCCACGCCGATGATGCGGAGCTCCCATGGCGGAGGCACATGAGCAAGGGCATCGAGCGCCGTTTCGTACCCTTTCTGCGGTTCAAGACGCCCCACCATGAGAATCTGCGGCACGTCGCGGAACGGACGGGCCCCGCGCGGCATGTTGGACGGGAACACGATCCCGTCGATGTGGGTCACGCGATCCTTGCGCGCGCCGAGGTCTTCGGTCGCGTAGCGCCGCACATCCTCAGACACCGCGATCACACGGTCCATGCGCCGCACGGCCCAACGCCGGGCGGCGCGCTCGAGGGACGAATCATCGCGGTCCACGTTGTGCGCGGTTGAAACGAATTTTGGTTCCACGCCGCATCCGCCGTGCGCAAAGTGGAACGCGTTGTGGATCGTACGCGCCGCCATGGTCCATACGTCCGGCCCGAACAGGTGCGTATGGACGATATCAGCCCTCCGTTCCGGATCAGCGTACAGGCGACGAGTCAGGCGCCGAAACAGATCGAGTCGGTTCATTTGGAACGACCCGCCCACGAGCGACCATCGGATGTTCCGGTCGCGCAACTCGCGCCACAGATCTCCGTGCTCAAAAAGCACGAGAACGCTCGTGCGGAACCCGCGGGCGGGCAGGCGCGCCGCAAGTTCGATCACCAAACGTTCGGCGCCGCCGCGGGCAAGCGTCGCGAGCACGTGGGTAACAAGGGGAAGTTTACGCATTGATCGTTCCTCGCGGAGTTTATTCCGAGTCCATCGGTTCCGTTCGTGACAGGCTCCGCCGAGGGACTCGGAATAACAATCCCGTGTTGGGATGCAAAATCCGAGCGGCGGCGAGCAGAATGCCGACGGGCAGCCACAGCTTGCCCGTCCAGTAATTCGTGTTGAAGAGCTGGTACAGGAACGAACCAGACGCCGCGATCGCGAGGATGAGGAACACGTCGCGCTCGCGGGGCCGATCCTTGAACGCGCCTAGGCAGTAGCGGACAAACCCGTATACCCATGCCACTACCCACGCCACAGCCAAGAGCCCGAGCAACCCAACTTCCGCAATGAGCTTCTGACCGAACCCATGGGCATCCACGGGATTGCCGTATTCGATGATGAACACGCGAATGTTGGCGATGCGGTCCACGAACGTGCCGGCGCCGACCCCGATCCAGGGGCTCGCCTGCCACAGGTTCAACGCGATTTCCGAAAGCATGTACCGCGTTGAGGTGGAGCTGCGGACCAACGCCGTGCCGCTAAACACCGTCATCGCGAAGGCGAGCGGGATGAGGAAGACGATGGCCACGAGCACGCGCGGGAACCACTGCCGGAGCTCATCGCGCCACACCAACCATCCCGCCAGAATCGCTTCGAACGCGAGGACGATCCAGAGCGTCCGCGCGAACGTGAGGAGCGCCACGACCGCCTGGAAACCGGCTGCGAGCATGAGGAGACGTCTGGACCGTTTTTCCTGCACGAGGAGCGCGAGCGCGATCGTGAGCGGAACCGTAACGGCGAACCATTCGGCGAGCAGGTTGTGGTTGTCGCCGAGCGGCATGATGCCAAACATCGGCAGCGGATGCGCGCGTCGCAGGAACTGGTCCGCGCTGCCGGCAAATGCGAGCGATGCGGAACCCATGAGCGCCGCGAACACGCCCGTGGCCGCGACGATCCCAAGAATTGTGAGCAGACGCCGCCGCGATCGCACAAAGTTGACGGTTATAACGACGTAGATAAGGTACGCCCAAAACACGGGTCGGAGCGTATACTTCGCCACGAGGATCGGGTCCGGTTGGAACGCGGAGAACGCGGACGCGAGATGCGTTGCAACCACGGCCGCCATGGGTAATGCGAACGGGAGCCATGGCTTCCAGTTCACGTCGCGCCGTTTGACCCACAGAAAAAACACCTTGAATGCCCAGGCCACAACAAGCGACATGGCCGCGAGTTCGCCCACTTGCACATCGATCGCGCCGCCGAACGCGCGTTCGCCGATCGCGAGCTTTCCCGTGGGCAGGCTCACCATGATGCCGAGGAACGGCACAAGTGCCACGACGATGCCATGGGTGACGTACGGGTAGGTGTATGCAAAGAGGACGGCGACCGTGCCGCTCACGATCCACGCCGGCGCGAACGGAACGCCCGCGGCGATGAGAACCGCGGCGGCGATGAGGAGCAGGACCACGCCCCAACCCAGGGTTCCGATGCCCGCGGTTGACTGTTTGACGGCCATGGAAAACGAATTCATGCGAAATAAGTGTAGCACGGCCCCAGGATGTCATCCCGACCTCCAAGAGTCATCCCGACCGAATGAAGCCGCATGTCCTAATGCGGCTGAATGAGCGGAGGGACCCCTTTCAGTTGAGCGGCGCTAGCCGACTAAAAGGGCTCCCTCCGCTCGGTCGCGGGTGATCTCACAAGTCAGTACGGGTCAATGGCGCGACCTCGGTCGGGATGACATTTAAAGAAAAAAGAAGAACCGGCCACCCGAGATTGGGTGACCGGTTCTTGACGAAGGTGCGCGGGCTGCCGGAGGGACGGGGTTGAATCCGTCCCTCCGGAAGGCCCGACGGTCGCTACGGGGTGGTGTAGCGCCCGTTGAAGGTGTTCATCTCACTCGGCTCGCACTGCGTTGCGGGCGCGGGATCGTTGAACGACCAGTTCGGGATCATCGTGACGCTGACCGGGCTTCCGCCGGAGGTCAACGCGAGCGATCCCTGTACGGCACCGTCACCACCCCAGATGGAGCAGCTGCAGGTACCGCACCCGGCGGTGGGCGTCTTCCAGTTCATGTCGCCCCACCAGACGAATCCATCCGGTGCGCCCGCGAGGGGCATGCCGATCCAGAACACGACGACCGAGCCCGAAGGCAGGGTGATGTCGCACTCGAAGACCGTGGTCGACGCGTTCGTGTCGGCGCAGAGCGTCCCCGAGGGGGCGCCACCGACCACGTACCCAGAGAGGAAGATCGCTCCTCCCGGGTAACCCGCCGGCGCCGTGTAGGTCACGTGGACCGTGCCGAGGGCACCGCTGCCGCCCGTGCCACCGGTGCCGCCCGTTCCGGACGTACCACCCGTGCCACCGGTTCCACCAGTCCCGCCGGTACCGCCCGTACCGGACGTACCGCCGGTCCCTGCGGACCCACCCGTGCCACCGGTCGCGCCGGTTCCGGCGCTTCCACCGGTCCCTGCGGACCCGCCCGTGCCGCCAGCGCCACCGGTTCCACCGGTACCGCCGCTGCCGCCTGCGCCGGCGTCGCACGACGCGTCGCCACCCGAGCAGTCCTCGTCCACGCCGTTGCCGCAGAGATCCGCGGCCGTGGGGTGGATGTTGGGGTTGGTGTCATCG
This sequence comes from Methylomirabilis sp. (SeqCode), assembly GCA_035561755.1. Taxonomy (GTDB): domain Bacteria; phylum Patescibacteriota; class Patescibacteriia; order 2-12-FULL-60-25; family 2-12-FULL-60-25; genus 2-12-FULL-60-25. Next base: position 116 of record DATMXG010000105.1, on the reverse strand, counting down.
CAGTCGCCGGCGCCGCCGAGCGAGACCGGACAGGCGAGCGCAGACGGAAGACCCGCCTCGCTCCATCCGTCCAGATCGTCGTCCGTGCCGTCGTCGACCACGCCATCGCAGTCGTT
>DATMXG010000104.1:0-6177 GCA_035561755.1 Methylomirabilis sp. (SeqCode) | reverse complement strand
CGCCTGCACGCCGATAGTGCTCACCGTGTCGCTTCCGGCAAGAAACGTGGCCATGGAAGAGATCGGAACGAAGACCATATCATCCTGGTTTGAAAAACCCGACCCGCCCTTTGCCGATGTCACGCCGATGACGGTAAAGTCGGTCCCGTTCACCCGCACCCGTTCGCCGATGGGAGTCGCACCTTCGCCGAACAGGTCGTCACGTGCGGTTGGTCCGAGCACCAAAACCTTCGCGCGCTGCGTAACCTGCGCATCCGTGAAGAACGACCCGTCTGCAACGGCGACGTTGCGAACCGCGAGATACGACGGCGTGGTTCCCATCACCTGCGTATTCGTGTTCCTGCCGCGCGCCGTCACCTGGTAGCGGCGTCCGGATTCCGGCGCCACCGCCGCCACGCCTGCCACGTCTTTCAGGGCATTTGCGTCGTCCCGCGTGAGCGTCTGCGCCGACCCTCGGCCGGTGCTCACGAACGCGCCGGGGCCGCGCTGGGCGCCCGGCATCACGAGAAGGAGGTTCGATCCGATGGACTGGATGTTCGCCTCGATCTGCGCTTTCGCGCCCTGACCGATCGCGAGCATCGCGATCACCGACGCGATGCCGATCACGATGCCGAGCATGGTCAAACCCGACCGGACTTTGTTGGCCGACACGCCGAGGTAGATCTCTTCAAGAAGATCGGTTGTTTTCATGTGGATGACGACGATGCACGGCGCGGCGCGTTCTTCCGGTCTTCAACGAGTTCCCCGTCCTTGATCACGAGGGTGCGTTCCGCGTGTTCCGCCACGTACGGTTCGTGTGTAATGAGAATGACCGTCCTTCCCTGGCGATGAAGATCTTGGAACGTATCCAGCACCTGATCGCCCGTCGCTGAATCGAGGTTGCCCGTCGGTTCGTCGGCGAGGATGATCGCCGGATCGTTCACGAGCGCCCGCGCGATGGCCACGCGCTGCATCTGGCCGCCGGAGAGCTGGTTGGACAACTGGAGATGGTGCGCTGCGTCGAGGCCGGCGGCGAGGAGCGCCTGCGTTGCGCGGCGTTCACGCTCGCTGCGTTCGGTCCCGGCATACACGAGCGGGAGCGCGACGTTTCGGAGCACGGTGGCGCGCGGCAGAAGATGGAACGACTGAAACACAAATCCGATCTTCGATTTCCGGATGCGCGCAAGCTCGTTCGGTGCGAGCGACGAAACGTCTTCCCCATCGAGCAGATAACGGCCGCTCGTGGGCGTATCGAGCGCGCCCAGAATATGCATGAGCGTGGACTTCCCAGACCCGGACGGCCCCATGATTGCCACGAACTCACCCTTCTCCACGCGAAACGACACGTTCTTCAGGACGCGCGTCGTCTGCTTGCCGTTCACGTACTCTTTGATAACGTCGTGAGCTTCGATCATACGCGGTCGCTTAACGCGCGCGGAACCCGCTCGCGCCCGTTCCCCCGCCGCTGAGACCGGGAATCCGGAGTGCCGAAGACTGGCCGGCGGAAGACGCAGCGGCGGCGGTCGCGTTCGGATCGATGGTGCGGGTGACCACGCGTTCGCCATCGTTCAGGCCGGAGACGATCTCCGTAACCTGCTCGTTCGAGAGCCCTGCTTGGACCGTTTTCGTTTCTGGCGGCGTATCGGACGCAATGCCTTCCGCAGACGCCGCCGCGGACGCGCCTGCACCCGCGAGCGTTTGGACGACGACGGTATTCCCTTCGCGTTTGACCGCAGCGTTCGGCGCGAGGAGCGCGTCTGTCCGCACGTCCGTGACCACGGATGCGGACACGCTCATCCCCGTCTTGATCCGTTCGTCCTGGGTCACGAATGCGATCCTCACGTTGTAGCTCACCACCCCCTGCGTAACGGTGCCGATCGAATCGACTTCGATCACCGCGCCCGCGATCGTGAGATCCGGCACCGCATCGAACGTGAGCGTGGCCTTCTGATCGGCCCGAACTTTTGCCACGTCCACTTCGTTCAGTGAAATCTGCGCGATCTTCGCTTTGGTGAGGAGTGTGGCGAGCGCGGTGGAGGGAGATGCCTGGTCGGACTCGTGGACGCTCACCTTCGCCACCACGCCGTCGAACGGAGCGCGGACGGTATAATCCCCGAGCGTCTCATTAGCGTCCGCGAGTTTGTTTTGCGCCGCCGCGAGCGATGACCGGCGTTGCGCAAGCGTGTTCTCCGACATCGCGACATCGATGGAATCGGCGCCCTTCTGGAGCTTTGCAAGCGCAGCCTCGGCTTCGGCTACGTGCTCTTGGGCAGACGCGATGTCCTTCGCGTCCGTACCGCGCTTAAGCTTCTCGAGCGCCAATCGCGACTTGTCCACGTTCAGGCGGGCGGACTCGTACGATGACTTCGCCTGGTCAATCGCCTGAATCTGCGAGGTCAGGGTCGACATCTTAGAGGAGACGCTCGTGCGGTCGGACTGAATGGTGTTCCGAAGCCCGTCCAGGCTCGACTGGCTGAACGACGCAGATGAAATGGTGGCCATGAGCGCGTCGTGAACTTTCTGGAGGAACGGGTCCATGAGACCGAGCGCCGTCTCCGCGGCCGCGAGCGCCGCCTGTACGTTCACCGCGTCTTCTCCCGTGGACTTCAACGCGTCCGCGTTCTCTTTGAGCGTTGAGACGGATTGCTTCGCGCCGTAGTAGGCGTTCGTGGCTTCAAAAAGCTTGTTCGAGTCGCGGATCGCGAGCAGCTTCTCGTACGCGTCGTTCAAGTTCGGGTTGTCGATGCCGAGAATCACGTCTGCGTCGTACAGCGCCTGCTGGAGCGTTTGGGCCGTGGCTTTCACCGTCGACACGGCATCGTCGTACGCATCACGGACCACCTGCGGCGTTGTACCGTCGTCGGACAGCTTCACGTTTTCCGTCTGCAGGGCGAGTTCGGCTTCGGCCTGTTTCACATCGAGCGCATCCGGCCCCTCCTTGAGCGCCGCGAGGTCGCGCTTCGCTTTGTTCACGGAATTCCGCGCTTGCACGAGCGCCACGGGATCCACCGGCTGCTTGAGCTTCAAGAGAGAAAGTTCCGCCGATTGCACGGACAGCTTCGCGTCCTGCACCGACTGCGTTGCGTCGCGAACCGATTTCTGTGCCGTTTTCCGCTCGATCTCGAAGAGCGGCGCGCCCGCCTTCACCTCTTCGCCGGGTTTCACGAGGATCTTCGTGACGGCTCCGGAGACGCCCGGCTTCACGTCGATCTGGTTCAACCCCGACACTTGCCCGCTCCCCGTGACGGACATCACGAGCGTGCCGCGCGTCACAGCCGCGAGGACGTAGCGCACGGGCTCGGCCGGTTTATTCGCATTGAACTCGTACGCAGTGCCCGTAACCGCCACGAGCGATGCTGCGATGATGACGGACTTTTTCTTCACGATCCGTTTGACGTGCTGAATCATACGATAGGGGTGAACGGCCTCCGTCACTTCATGAGCCGGATCAACCGCGCGTCGATCTGCCCCTCTTCGTTCGGCGCGCCGAACACCGCGGCCTGGTCGCCCGGCCGGATATCGTCGATCCCGCCCCGTTCGCGCCCAACGCGGATCTCGGTGGATGACGACACGAGTACGTTCTGTTCCACGCCGTCTTTCCCCTGCACCACGATATCCGACCCGGATACGGACAGGATCTTCCCGAATGCGCCGTGCGCGTCCGGCGCGCCCCGGAACGGAGTCATGCCGCGGAACCCGCGCTCCGTACCGAACATGCGCGGATAGTTTTCAGACCACTTCGAAAAGTGGCGCGCCTTGCGCTCACCCACGGAAACGCCCGCCGTAAACGACGCAACGAGCAGGATGAGTGCCGCGAGGACCGTAAGAAGAACCTGAACGGATTTTGACTTGATGAATTCAGACATATTAATTCGTAATGGATGAATAATGAATGAATCTCGTGCGCCGGAGATCACGCCATGCGTCCGCGAATGCAGCGACGCCAACCCCGCAGAACGCGACGAGGAGGACGAGCAAAACGGTTCCGAGCGGAATTGTCTCGGCCAATCCGAGCAGGAGGTCTTTGGCGTTCATGAACACGATGTCCGGGTCCGACGCGGCGAGGCGTACGAAATCCACGAAGGATGATTCGCGCAATTCCGTCCAGACAGCGGACCAGCTCGCCACGGCCGCGCCGATGCTTACAACAAAACCGGAAACGGCGAGCGCGAAACGCGCCCGCAGCCGGCTTGTCCGCGCGCGATCGATGGCGTGCATAACGCGCTCATACAGGCTTGGCGGCGTCTCCGGAAACGGGAGACGCGACAGAAGCGGGCGGTGATCGGTATCCATGCCCTGTAATACGACGGTCAGCTGCGATTTGGTGCATCGATGGAGAAATTTCGCTTGGTTGTCGTGTTACTGAAGCCGATCCGTCAATTTCTTCCGGAGGAGCGCGAGCGCGCGACGGTACCGGCTTTTCACGGTATTCAAGGGCTCGCCTGTGGCATCGGAGATCTCCTGGAACGTCATCTCCTCCGTTTCATGCAGGAGGACGACGGAGCGTGCCTTGGGCGGCAACGCTCCAAGCGCGGATTCGAGCTGCGCGGCCATATCGCCGCGCTCCAGAACTTCATCCGGTAACGGACGCTCGTCCGCTATGGCGGCCGAGATGTCCGGCATCTCGTCATCCTCCAACGCGGCGAATACGACGGCTTTCCGTTTCCTGAAATAGTCGACGGCCGTATTCCGCGCGATCGCAAACAGCCACGCCTTGAATGACCTCGACGAGTCGAACGTGGAGAGTCGGCGCCACGCTTTTACGAACGCCTCCTGCGTCAGGTCTTCCGCGGCCTGCACGTCGCCGACCATGCGGTGCAGAAACCGATACACCGCCGCGAGATGGCGGCGGACGAGAATATCAAGGGCGTCATCCCCTCCTTCGCGATACGCCGCGATGAGCTCGTGATCGGATTTTTGCTCCATGAACGTTCGGGAGGAGTACCACATTACACGCATTCATGAAAGAGTCGGCGCCCGCCATTAGTGATATACTCGACCGCATATGAAGCAACTCTCGCCTTCGGTGAAGGGTGCCGTCGTGAGCTCGCTCCTCATCATTGTTCTCGGCGCCGCGTCGCTCGTAACGGCGCAGGGAGGGGTGCCGGCGCCGCCAACGACGCCTGCGCCAACGATCACGGTTCGCTTTGGCGAGCCTCAGCAGGGCATACGGGTGAGCGGGGTCGTCACGATCAAGGCCGTGGCCATCACGACTCGCGGCCCTTCGCCCCGTGTTCAATTTTTCATCGACGGCCAAATCTTTGGTAAAGAGATTATCGGCTGGACGGATCGGCAGTTCTCCATCTCCTGGGACACGAGAAAATACAACAACGGCACGCACCGCATCGGCATCATGGCAGAAAACCCGGATCATCCGGACCAGCCGGGTTCGGCAGAAATTACCGTGACGGTCCAAAACGGTGCTACGGCTCCGTCGAGCGGCGGCTCAACGAGCAAGAAGAAGCCGACAAGCAACGTGGGAACGCTGAACGTGTCGGCCGAAGGTGACCTGTATCTTGCAGGTGTCGGATACCTTGGTCGAAACGGGAGAGTTATCCGTGTGTATGCCGGCACGTACACGCTGTATGCCGTGAGTCCGAGCAAGGGCACCATCTGTTGGCAACGCCGCGTTCGTATCGACGGGGGGAAGACAACGCTCGTTCGCATCAGCGGGAAATACTGCAGGTGAAGGGCAGGGGCGATTCAGCCCGTCTTACCGCAGCACGACGATGGCCGCCGGAGGTCCGGTCTTCATGATTGCAGTAATCGCAACGTATATCGAAACCGGCCTTGCGGGCGATACGAGTAACATACGAGCCGAGCGATACGGTCGCGCGTATGGTATCGTATATGAATCATCTACTTTCATATGCCACAACAGAAACAGCTTCTCATCGGTGCGGCTCTCGTTTTCGCCCTCATCGCAGGATGGTTCGCGTGGAACAACCGCGAAACAACCATGCCAACGGTGGTGATTGAGACGAATCAAACCCTGCCCGGCGGCACCGTCGTCGAAGACGGGACCAGAGTCGTGGTGAAAAACGGAGCGACGATCACGGTAGACGGCGACTACACCGTGAAGGGACTCCTTGAGTGCGAGAATGGCGCCTTGAACCTGGTTGTCAAAGGCGCGTTCAAGGTTGAACGGCTTCTGCGATGCGAACGCGGCGAACAACGTGCGGCCACAGACGTGGGGAA
>DATMXG010000103.1:0-2374 GCA_035561755.1 Methylomirabilis sp. (SeqCode) | reverse complement strand
CTGGACAGCTGGACCTCGGGTGCGCGCACCGAGGTTTCCCCCGAAATGTTCTTTACGAGGCCGTAGCCGCGCAAGAACATTGCGAGGAAGCACATGCCCGTGAGCGCTATGGCCGTGCCGTAGAACCAGCGGCGCGGCTTCCCCGAGTCCTTTTCCGGAGCCAGGAAGAAGGCGATCGTGCCGAGCGCGGAGCCCATGAGGAACCACACGAACCCGGCGCCGAAGTTCTGCCACGGACCTTCGACTTTGATAGCTTTCTGTCCGCTCCCGTAGCTCACGAGCCCGCCGGTGAGGTTCCCGAGCTGGCCTTCGAGGACTTCCCGAACGCCGCTTGGTAGGAGCTTGTACAGAAACGCCACCAGGCAGAGCGCGGGCAGCGCGTAGAACAGGATGCGCGCGAACTGGTAGGCGCGGTTCTGCACCTCCATCTCCCCGCCATGCTTCGCCAGGTACCAGCTGCAGAACCCGGTGATGAAGGTGAACGACACGGCGAAGCTCGCGACAGTCGGCGTGGTCCACGTCCACACGAGCGCCACGAATGGCGCGAGGTGGAGCGCGAGCCGCACGGGGAACGCGCGGATCGCGGCTGCGTGCGACTCCTCTTCGAGGATGTTCACGCCGCTGGGCAGGTATGTCTTGATGTTGCTCCACTTGATGCCGGGGAGCGCCACTAGGGCTTCCTCGCTCACCACCGTGGCCACGAACTCCATGAGCTTGGTGCCCTTCAAGAGGAACCAGGCGATGACGTTCGCGAGAACCGCGACCGCCGCAAGCATGGCGTATACGCACGCCACGCCCACCATGAAGAGCGGAGTCTTCTCGGCCATGATGCCGAGAATCGTGATCCACGTCCCCATCACGATGAACGTGACGATGATGCGGGTGACGGACCAGCCGAGCGAGAAGCGCCCGGGCAGGTGTACGCGCGCGGGATCGAGCACGGGCGTACTCGCGAGCTCGTGGAGCTCAGCCGCGTTTTCTGCCACCACGTTCCGTTCTGCGTTCACGAACTGACCGGCCGCGTTCACGAAGCGGCCTTCGTTGTCCACGAACTCACCGTCGTTCGTTACGCGCACGCGAACCCGTTGGAGCAGGTCCGTTACGTCCTGGGCCAGGGTCGGAACCCCGTTCCAGTCCACGATCGTTCCCCAGACCGGCGACACCACGGGAGGCGCGCCAGCGGGCAGCGCCACGCCGTTCGCGTTCGCGTGTGCGCCTCGCGCGTCTACGTAGCGGCCCTGGTCGTCCAGGATGACCGCTGCATGGTTGTCCACGAGGGGAGCGTGGAAGAACTCCTGCTCCGGCAGGTTCGCCGGGAAGCGGACGATGAGGCCGTTCACGCGCTGCCAGTGTGGGATGGCGAGGCGCGATCGGAACGCCCACACACCCTCGATGGCCATGAGCACGAGGCCCGCGGCGATGAGGGGGAGGAGATCCAACCGGCTCACCTGCTCCGGATGCGCGTGATCGGCGAGCGGTGTGAGCCACCAGGCCAACCCGAGCGCCAATGCCTGGAAGACCATGGCGACCATCGTGAGCATGATCACGGGCCCTGCCGCCATGTGCACGTACCTGCGCCGCGCGGCGTAGTACGTCTCGCGGCCCGCGGCCCAGGCGCCGGACAGTATGTCCTTCACCGCGTTGTCCACGCCGAAGCGCGGGGCGATGCCGATGCCGGCGAGAATCAGGAGGAATCCGAGGATGTCCATTTTTCGAAACCTTTCTTTTGGGGCGACGTCCCGCCGTCGGCGGGAGCGCGCGTGGGGTTGGTGTTGATCGGGCGGGCGACGCACCGCGTCGCCCGTACAATAGGGAGATGTCCCTCCCGCCTGCATGCAGGCGGGAGGGACAGGTTGGGGTCAGCGTTTGCGGTTGAACTCCGCTTCGAGCCGATCGGCTCGTCGCGTCCGTCGCGCCGCATCGCGTCGGATGTTGCGGCTGAAGCCGTTCACGGCCCCACGAACCGCGTCCACTTCGGTCGCGGCATTGTCCGCCGGTACGGGCGGTTGGGCTGCCGCTCCCGCGGCCGGTGCGGGTTGGGCCTGTGAGGGTGCGTCCGCGGGTTTCATGCCGAGGAGCGCCTTCCAGTTCTTCTTCACCCAGTCCGCGCCCTGTTCGAGCGGGGACTTGCCGGGCAGCTTCACCCTGCTCTCGAGGAGCCTGATGAAGACGTCGAGGTTGCCGTTCGCCTGTTGCAAGTACACGACTGCTTCCGACGGCGTCCACACCTTGCGCTCGCCGAGATCGCGGATTGCGCCGCGCTGCCTGTCGCTCGCTCCCGCGAGGAGGGCGTAGTACGCGATCCGCAGCGCCTTCTCCGCGTCCTCCTTCGAGTCCTTGAGGGACTCGATGCAGGCCGGGAGGTCCATCGGCT
>DATMXG010000102.1:0-13852 GCA_035561755.1 Methylomirabilis sp. (SeqCode) | reverse complement strand
GAGGGCGAGCAAACAGGTGAGTAGCCGGTTTCACACTCGTACTCTTGTTCACGCGTTCACCTGTCCACTTGCTCTTGCTCGCTCGCTCTCTTGCCCGCTTGCTCTTGCCCGCGTGTTCACCTGTTCACCTGTTCACCCGTCCCCCTACGCCCATCGCGCCGTCGTCGCCATGGCAATAAGGAGCGCCGCCGCAACGATGATCTCGGCGACCACGAATCGTGGGGCGAGCCGCGGGGCGATCCCATAGCGACGCGTACGAAGCGCGAACGCCGCGACGACCGCAGCGAGACTGCCATGGAACACGAGGTTAACGGGAAGGAAGATTCCCAGGAGTCCGATGTGGACGCCAATCCATGCGCCGAGCGCCGTCCATCGCCGCCGGTGTTCAGCAGTGGCCTCAACGTGAGACGTGACATGGAAGAGTAGCGCAGTCACCGCGGCCATCACCGCGACCGGTATCACACGAGACGCGTGGACGAACACCGTGAGGCCGACGGATGCGAATTGCGCGAAGAGAATGGCTACAGGAACGAGCGACAGGTTCAAATGGGACATCCCGTTTACCGGGTAGCGCGTGGGGCGATAGATAAGGAGGAACAGGAGCTCGAGTGCCACGAACGTGACGCCGCCCGCCAAGAGCGGGAGTGCGACGGAAACCCACAGGCCTTCCATGAGGAGAAGGCTGTAACCGAACGATGTCACCGCGATAGCCGGCGGAAGTAGTTTTTCAAACGCCTCTCCGGGCCGCATACGCCTCTGCGCGATGAGCAACCCCGTTCCGAGAATGAGAGCGGGCGCCCACACCACGATCCACGGATACGCATTGGGCAGCCGCGGTTGCCACGCGAACAACGCCAGATTCACCGCGCCTGCGATGAACGGAAGGAAGCGGAGGAGGAGAAGCATGGCGGGGATGACGAATGAAGCGGGTGATGAGCACGATTGCCGAAGCGACGATATGAGCACGATTGCCGATTGCCGAAACCTATAGGCACGATGTCAGTTTCGACATCATGTTACCCACGTGCCTATAGGTTTCGGCAATCGGCAATCGTGCTCATCATAGATTTTTGTCATCAACGAATACTGCCTGATACGAATTTACGGCGTGGTCTTCCGGGGATTCAACACCAATACTGCTTTCCCGTCCAAGAGCCGAATGTCTTCAAGACCGGCGTCACCAACCTCGAGCCGCCAGGAGCCAAAATCGCGCTTGAACAGAAGTCCGAGCACGTCGCGTGCCGTGCTTGTGGAAATGGGGTAGTCGCCGAACTCCACGTTCGTGGGATTGAACACGAGCTCGCTCCCGCGGATTTCCGGTTTGAATCGCGCGAGAACGTCGAATGCGATGGAACCGCGCACGAAGCGCCCCGAGAATTCGATGGCGTCGGGTGTGATCACGATCTGCGGACGTTCGGCGAGTATTTCGGATCCGCGCAGCGATCCGGAGAGCGCCCCACGCATGGCCGCCGTGAGTTCCGTTTCGTCGACCGTGACCTCAAACGGGGGCGTGCCTCCCTTCTTGACGGCCAGCGCCACCTTCAGACTCAACGCGTCCTGGAACGCATCGGGTTCGGTGACGCCCGCCGTAACGATGCGCGTTGGGGAAGGTCCGTGATAGAGCCGGGACGCGAGAGGGATCGTGACGATGCCGGTTCTCGCGACGGCGATAGTGATGAGAATGAGGAAAACGACAACAATGAGGATTGAGTACCCCAAACACACCATCGCGTTGAATCCAAAACGCGCTTTGGCGGGCACAGGCGCTTTGCGGGGCGCGGATCCGCCCGTCTGGATGCCAGCTGCGCCGACCGGCGTTGCGGACGGTGATGTGCCAACGGCGGTGGCCGGCGGGACAGCGCCGGGTCGTGATTCGATGTTCGGCATGGTCTACGACTCGTCGTGCGAGTACTGGAATCGATATATCTCCATAAACGCGACCGCGCAGGCGGTGGTCACGGGGATGGCCAGAATTGCGCCCGCGATTCCGAAAAGCTTCCCGCCAACGAGGAGCGCAACGATCGACAGGACGGGATTCAATCCCACCGCCTTCTGCATGACCTTGGGGACAAGTACGTGGTTTTCCAGCTGCTGGACAATGACAAAAAGGATGAGCGTGAGGAGCGCGAGCATGGGCGATTGCGACAACGCCACGAGAACGGCGGGGATGCCGCCGAGGATCGGCCCAAGGTACGGGATAAATTCCGTGAACCCTCCGAGGATGGCGAGTACGAGCGCGCCTTCTACGCCCAGAATGCGCAATCCGACGTAATACAACACACCTACGATGAGGCTGAGCGAGAGTTGGCCGATGAGCCAGCGCCCGAACTTGTCCTGCACTTCGCGGAGGAGGTTCGTGGTAAATTTTTGGTAGTCTTCCGGCAGAAAATTCTTGAACCACTGGAGCGCCTCCTCTTCCTGCGCCACCATGTAGTATGCGATAACAAGGACGACGACGAGTCCTGCCAAACCGCCGAAGAGGTCTGTGAGCGTGGAGAAAAGTTTCTGGACAACCGTAGTGGCCTGACCCTGGAGCGAGCTCACCCCTGCGCGAAGATTTTCGGATAGACCGTACTGGGTGCTCAACTGGCGGAGCGACTCGATCCATCCGGACAGCACCTGCCAGGATTTTCCGACGAGTTCTCCCAACCGCCCGGCCTGGTCCACAATTTCCGGAAGTACGAGGAGAATGGCAGTGACGAGGCCACCGATAAAAACGACGTAGAACGCGAGAACCGAGATCCCCTTCGGGATGCGGTACTTCTTTGCCCATTGAGCGAACGGATTGATGAGCGCTGCCAAAATGAGCGCGGCAAACACGAGCGCGATGAGATCGCGGATTTCCCACATGAACCGCAGCAGTAGGATTGTGGCTACGACCGTGATGATCGTACGCGTTGATATGGAGATGGAACGTTCCTGGATGTTCGACATACGGTGGGGATTGACGCTAGGATAGGATGCGGAATGTCTAATGTCTAATGCGGATCGCGCTTATGAGCAATTAGACTCTCATCGTTCATCATTTCAATTCATACTACTCCTCTGTAATGCCATCTTCTCATACGGACTAGACCGCAGGGGCGTCTGAAGACTCGTCAGCACGATCCACATTAGGCATTAGGAATTTGGCATGAGCCATTGTTCACTGGTTATTCATGGAATCATTCACTGACAACCGGAAAGCCCGATACGACTACGAAACGCTCGAATCATTCGATGCGGGCATCGTATTGTCCGGGCAGGAGGTAAAATCGATTCGCGGAGGCGGCGCAAATCTGACGGGTTCATATCTCACCCTCGCGGGCGGTGAAATTTGGATCAAGGGGATGCGGATCGCGCCCTATAGTAAGGCGGGGAAACTCGAAGGGTACGACCCCACACATCCGCGTAAGGTGCTTCTCCGAAAACGAGAAATCATGTCCCTGCTCGGAAAAACACAGCAAAAAGGCTTGACATTGGTGCCGTTATTCCTGTATCCTCGGGGCCGTCAGATCAAGCTTCGATTCGGACTCTGTCGCGGCCGCAAGGCACACGATAAGAAGGAGAAGCTGAAAGCCCGTGACATCGGTCGCGAGGTCCAGCGGGATCTCGATGACTGATTGATCGGCAGTAGACAGTCAACTGCCGATGGACGACTGCCAAATCCCCGGGGATGACGAGCATTGACGGACCGCACGTTCCACTTTCGCAGACCGAGCGCGGGAACCGCTCGTAACAATCTTCCCACGAAGACAACTGCCAACGTCTTCTCGAAGGTGAAGGACGCGATCGCTTCGGCGTTCCGCGCTCCGGCACCCGCCATGGCTCTCGCCTAAACGCGATCGAGCCATCCGGTCGCTCTTCCCGCGTCAGACGGGAAGAGACCGACCGTCATACTTTCTGACTTGGTCGCCGCGCGCTCATTGTCCGCGCGTCGATGACCGGCCGACAATGGCGAGGCACGGTTCTTGTCCGTTCATCGCCCGCCCCGCCACCCAGAACGGACTACGTCTGTGAACGAGGAAGTCGAGCGTCGGGACCAGACGGGGGTGCGACTCCCCCCATCTCCACCATGGATTACGAATTACGAATGGCTCACACGAATATACGAATTACGAACTTTCTAAGGAAGCTATTCGTAATTCGTATATTCGCGTGAGCCATTCGTAATTCGTAATCCATCAGCTCTCCCCACGTAGCAAACAGATACCCGCCATGCGTATCCACTACAAGCGGCGCCAGCCGTTCAAGCCCGCGAGCGCCCTCTACCGCGTGAACGAACACATCCGCGTACCGGAAGTTCGCGTGATCGACGAAACGGGAACTTTCCTCGGCGTATTGAAAACGGACGAGGCGCTGCGCACGGCGAAAGAACGTGGGTATGACCTCGTGGAAGTCTCACCAAAGGAGCAGCCGCCCGTCTGCAAGTTCTTGGACTACGGACAGTTCAAATACCAAAAGGAGAAGGAACTGCGCGCCCAGAAGGCGCACGCGCGGAAAGTGGAGGTAAAGGGCATCCGGTTGTCGGTGAAGATGGGAGATCACGATGAAAACATCCGCCGCGAAAAGGCGGTCGAGTTCTTCGAGGACGGCCACAAGATCAAAATTGAAGTCATGCTCCGCGGCCGCGAAAAAGCACATGGCGACCTCGCAAAAAAACGCATCGAACAATTCATTTCAAAGCTGCAGGAGACCTATCCTCTTTACATCGAGCAACCCGTTACGCGCCAGGCCGGCAATTTTTCCGCGATTGTGGGCAGGAAGTAGGAACCTGTTCGCATCGCGACGCGAAGCGTTGCGGGCGAGCCGGGTCTGATACATGGGAACTGAGGACTGGACGAAAGTAAAGAGGTAATCTATTCTCCAGTCCCTAGTTCCCAATCCCCATTTACCAGTCCCCAGCGCACAACGAACGTATGAAACTCAAGACGAAAAAGACCGTTTCGAAGCGATTCCACATCACGGCCACGGGCAAGGTGCTGCATCGCTATGGCGGCCAGGATCACTTTAATGCCCGCGATTCCGGAAAGATTTCGCGCAAAAAGCGCCGCGACAAGACGATGTCATCCGCATACACGCGAAACATCAAAACGCTGATCGGAAACCTGTAATTCAAGCAGGCAGTAGGAAGAAGGCCGTGGGCAGTAGTTCCTAACCCACTCCCCACTCCCTGCTGCCCACTGCCTTCTTCCTACTGCCTTCTCCCCCAACCTATGCCACGAGTCAAACGCGGAACTCACCGCATCAAGCGCCGCAAAAACATCCTGGCCCGTACCAAGGGCATGATGTGGGGGCGCAAATCCAAGATCACGCTTGCGAAAACAGCCGCCGTAAAGGCCGGCTGGCAGGCGTACCAGGGCCGGAGACTTAAGAAGCGCAACAACCGCGCGCTTCAGCAGGTCCGAATCAATGCGGCCGTTCGAACGCTCGGCACCACGTACTCGCGCTTCATCAATGATCTAAAGAAGCGGCGCGTGGAACTCGACCGCAAGGTTCTGTCCGATCTCGCCATGAGCCATCCCAGGATTTTTGAGAAAATCGTCAAAGCGTAATGCGCGAAAGCTCCCCCACCGGGGAGCTTTTCGTAAATGGCTGACTCTTCGTAAGCACGATCGCCGATTGCCGGAACCTATGTACTCATGAGCCATTTGGTTAAATGGGCAGTTCATTGCCTATAGGTTTCGGCAATCGGCAATCGTGCTTACGAAGATCTTGGTCGTTGGGATTTGGCCATCGGTCATCGATTAGACATTCGGCATTAGGCATTGGCCATTCTGCTCGCGGCCCAATACCCAATACGGCATGCATCGAGAACGATAGTGTGCTAACCTCACACTTGATACACCCATATGCCCCGTCGTCTGAACGCCATGCCAGATCGTATGGAAGGCAATGCCGCGCGCAATATCGAGGGCGGAGCGGCTACGCCTGAAGCGCACGCACCGGCTCCAGCCCCCGAAGCGCGCACCGCGCGCGCACGCGAGGCCAAGCGGCAGTTGAACGTGCAAGCTGCCGAAGAGCAGGCCCAAGTGGACGAAGTGCTAGCGAGCATCCAAGAACAGATGAAAACCGTGGCGGGCGTGGCGGAACATGTGACCGACCTCACAGCATTCCGAAAACAGGCGGAGGAGATACCGAAACGCAAAACATCCGCACAAAAAGACAATGCAGCGGCTCAAGAGTTTCTCGCAAAAGACATCGCGGGCGTACAATTCCGTGCGGCGGTGAAACGCAAACGCAAACCCCAAGGGATGCAGGATATTGAAATGGCGGAAAAGGTTGAGGAGGCGGATATCGCGGGAGCGTCATTCCATGGCGTTGCAGAACGAAAACGGCAAACGGAAGAGGTCAAGATGCGGCTGGTCGATTCCGAGCGCAACATCGCGGCCAATGCACTCGAACGCCTCGAACGGGACTCCACACTCCAGGAGCACCTCGCCCTCGCCGAAGCCGCACGGGTCCGCGCGCACTTCGTGCGACGGGCCGTGGAAAAAAGCGAGCTGACGGACGAAAATTCGTGGGAGTACGTTCACCAACTCCGCAGCAAGGAGCTGGAGCTGGAGGCGGCGCTGCAGGATGCCTGGAAACGGCCGGACGACGAGCTCGACCTCGCGCCGTCAAAAGAAGAACGGAAGTCGATAGTTGATTCACTCCTCGACGTCCAGAATACGCTCGCGACCCTGCGTCAGGCAGTCGAAACGCGGGCCGAGGCCAAGTCTGCGCAGGTGGCATTCGAGCGAAGCTATGCCGAAGCGCGTTCGAGCGCGATGGAGAAGTACAGAGCCGATATGGAACGCGCGAGAGACGTACGCGAAATGAACACGAACGGGAAGCTGCCGGATGAACAACGCACGCGCTACCTCGACCTGTTCCAACAACGGGCAGAGCAGATGGAGCACGAGCTCGAACGGCTGGATGAGCTCTCCCCTGCCGAAGCAGCGGAGTTTGAGAACGCCGCAGCATACGAAGCGACATCCGAAACGCTCAAAGACCTGCGGGTGACCATGCATGGACTACTTGCTGCAGAACGGGAGAAGCAGCGGGTTTTGGAAACGCACTTCCCCGCAAAAAGTACCAAGGAGCTCGAACGAGAGCTCGATATGGCTGAAACCGGCGGCGAACAACGCCGAGAGGCATCACAACGTACGGAATCCCGCGGCGAGCGTCTGTCGGCTATCTACGGATCCATTGACCGTGTGCTCGCGAACCTGAGCGAGACCGAACGCGAAGGCCGCATGACCGAGGAATGGCGCGATCAAGCCATCATCGAGCTCTCAAGGGCGTACGGCGATCTCGAAGAACAATTGCGCTACTTCCAAACGCAGGCTCCTGAAATGCGGACCACGCAGGAAACGCGCGCACGGATCGGAGAAGTTCTCCACCGTATCGACGACGCGCGCGCGCGGTTGCACACGAAACGCTTCACAGGCGCGCCGGCGGCGCCAGAATCCATCCGTCACACGTCGCTCGGCAAGGAGCTCAAGGCGAAGCAACGGGAAGTGAAAGACCTGGAACGGCAGGCTGACAAGCTCGCGAAGGCGGTTCGGAACATGTACGGCCGGGATCCCGACGAAATCGTGGCCCGAGGCGGGCTCGGACTCGGCGGGACCCTGAAGCGCGGCGTCGCCAGATTGACCGGGCAGGACGTGTACGGTGAATGGAAAGCCGTGGCGGACCGACTCGATGATCTGTCGCGCGAACTCTACCCCGCGCTCATGAATCGTCCGAGCACCGTAGCGGAATCGCTCGCAAAGCTTCGAGCGCAGCCGGAACTGCAGGACGTCGAAGCGCTACGTATAGAACAACGTGGTGCAGCACGCACGTACCGGGAAACGCCTGCGACGGAAGAGGAATTCTTCAACGGATCGTTCGAAGAGCCCGGCGAGGTGGAACCCAGCGGAGAGCACCTGCGCGTGGCAGGCGTCATTGAATCGGCAAAACAACGGGGCGTGAACGACGCGGGAGCCGTGTACCGGAACATCGCCGAGAATCCGGCGGCCGAAC
This sequence comes from Methylomirabilis sp. (SeqCode), assembly GCA_035561755.1. Lineage (GTDB taxonomy): Bacteria > Patescibacteriota > Patescibacteriia > 2-12-FULL-60-25 > 2-12-FULL-60-25 > 2-12-FULL-60-25. The sequence continues at coordinate 5,866 of DATMXG010000102.1, read as the reverse complement.
TCTTGAGCTTCGGACCCGAAGAGTACGTGCAGCAGCTCGCGATCGTCCATGAGGCGCGCGCCGCGCAGGGTTCGAAGAAGGGGCGCGACCGGTTTGCCGCGAAGAAACGCTTGAAGGCGGCACTCGGCGTCCTCACGGAAATGCAGAACGAACTGCGCGAGAACGGCATCGACGTGGACACGGGGCAAGACGTCCGCGCACGGGTGGGTGGCACGAGCCGCGGAATGATGATGGTTGAGAAACGACGCGCACGAGCAGCCAAGCAGGAAGCGCGACGGCGTATGCCGGGCGGCGGGATGAGCATTAATACGTAGGGGAAATAAGTGAACACGCGGGCAAGCGGGCAAGAGCAAGTGTACAGGTGAACATGTGAACAAGAGGACGAGTGTGAAACCGGTTACTCACCTGTTTACTCGCCCCTCGTCCGCTTGTTCACTTGCTCTTGCCCGCTTGCCCGAGTGTTCACCTGTTCACTTGCTCTTCCCCGCGTATTTCGTTAAGCGCGTTCCCGATTTTCCTCCAGCACCTGCTCGATAAACGCGGGTTTCGGCATCGACATCTGGTCTTTCTCCCCGCGTCGCCGAACCGTGAGATCTCCCCCACCCGCTTCCTTGTCGCCCACGACGAGCGCGTAGGGGGCCTTCATCGCCTCCGCATTTCGGATTTTCTTCCCGACGGTCTCGTTCGACGCATCCGCTTCGGCTCGGATTCCGGCATCCATCAGTTCCTGAACGAGGGAACGCGCGTAATCCGCGTGCCGCTCTGCAACCGAAAGCACGAGAACCTGGACAGGTGCGAGCCACACCGGAAATGCGCCGGCATAGTGTTCGATCAATATGCCCAGGAACCGCTCGGTGGACCCCAGAATCGCGCGATGGATGACGACGGGGCGTTTTTTTGATCCGTCCACATCCACGTACTCCAGATCGAACCGTTCCGGCAGGTTCATGTCGAGCTGCACGGTGGAAAGCTGCCACTCGCGGCCGATCACATCTTTGGCCATGAAGTCGAGCTTGGGGCCATAGAACGCGGCCTCACCGACACCGACCTCATGCTTCCACCCGCGACCGGCGATGAGCCGCTCGAGCGCGGCCTCGGACGCTTCCCATACCTTCATGTCGCCGATGTACTTCTTCTTATCCGCGGGATCATGCGTGGATACGCGCACCCAGAAGTCCTTGAACCCGAACGTGCGGTACGTCTCGTCCACCATGTCGAGCATGAGGTTGATCTCGCCTTCGATCTGGCTCGGCATGGCGAACACGTGGCAGTCGTCCTGCGTGAGACTCCGGACACGGGTGAGACCGGATAATTCGCCGGACTTCTCATACCGGTAGTTCGTGGTGGTGCACGTCCATCGGACCGGGAGCTCGCGGTAGGAGTGCGGATGCGTTTTGTAGAGCATCATGAAGTGCGGACAGTTCATGGGCTTCAGGTAGTACGCATCCTCGTCCGTGAGCTGCATGGGCGGATACATGGCGTCGTACTTCTGGAGGTGGCCGGAAATCTCGTAAAGCTTCCCCTTCGTGATGTGCGGGATCCAGATAGGTTCGTATCCGCGCCGTTCCTGCATGTTGGCGACGAAGTCCTCAACCGTGCGGCGAAGGACCGCGCCTTTCGGATAAAAGAGGGGCAATCCCGGCCCGATTTCGTCGATGATTGCGAACAGGTCGAGGTCTTTCCCGAGCTTCCGGTGGTCGCGTTTCTCCGCCTCGGCCATCATGGTCTCGAAAGACGCGAGTTCGTCCTTTGTTGCGAAACACAGGCCGTAGATGCGCTGCATCTGCGGGTTCTCCTGCTTGCCGCGCCAATACGCGCCCGCGACTTTGTGGAGCTTCCACACGCCGATCTCTTTCGCCTTCGCCACGTGCGGGCCGCGGCAAAGATCCACGAAGTCTCCGGTCTGGTAGACCGAGATGGCCGAAATATTTGCAGGGTCTACGTCGGTCGACTCGTCTGCTGAAATTTTTGTGGTCCCTTTCGTCTTCAAATCCGTGAGGAGTTCGACTTTGTACGTCTGGCCCATGGCTTTGAACCGCTTCACGGCTTCGTCGATCGGCATCTCCTCGCGCTCGAACGCGGGATTTTCCTTCACGATCTTCTTCATTTCCGCGTCGATCGCCTTCACGTCGTCCGGTGTCACCGCGCGACCGATATCGATGTCGTAGTAAAAGCCGTTCTCGACCACAGGGCCAACGCCGAACTTTGCCTCCGGAAAGAGGCGCTTGACCGCTGCGGCCATCACGTGCGCCGCGCTGTGGCGCATGGTTTCGATGGGATATTCCATAGTTGTAGGGGCGGGTCTCAGACCCGCCCGTACGGGAGAATCTCGGATCCGCACACGCATCATAAATAAAATGCCCGCCAAATCCCTCAAGGGATCTGCCGGGACGAGCCCGTCACGCGGGCCCGCGGTTCCACCCGCGTTCCCCGCCGATGGCGGGGCTCTTTTGATCTTGGATCTTTCTGCCGCCGGTTCGTTACGCCGGTGGGACGGTCCGAACCCGTCTGGCCGAAGGATATGCCGCTTCCGAGCCTTCGTCAACGCAGTTCTTCAATCAAGCGGTCGTACGGGCGGGTTCAGACCCCCCGCACCCTGTCGTACGGGCGGGTTCAGACCCGCCCCTCCAGCAAACACCAACTCCTACTCAATCCTGAACGTCACGTGGTCCTTCAACGTTGGTAGCCTGCGCACCCAGCTTGGACGAACGGTGATCGAGGCCGCCTCCACGCCCTCAACGGCTTCGAGCTTCGTTTCTGCTTCGTCGATAGGCAGACCAAGGATGAGGTCTTTCGTGAGGTTCGGACTCTTATCCGACAACTTCGTGGTGACTTCGGCCTTGAGCGTAACCGTTGCACGTTCGTTTTTCACGTCTACCTGGCTCACGCTGAAGACCGTTTTCCCGGGCTCGTACGACACGATCGAACGTCCTTCGGGGGTCCGTTCGTTGATCCGCTCGCGCACGAGCGATTCCATGTCCGTCTTCGGGTAAAACACACCCGTGACGTCGAGCTTCAGACTCATGAGGAACCGGTCGGCTTCTTCGCCGAGTTTGACGTTTGACTTCTTATCGATCGTCTTCACGAGGTACACCGCTTCGGTGAAGCGACCGTCCCCCACTTCGGCGAGCAGGGTCTTCTTCGCCTGGTCGAGGACCGCTTTCTCGAGCTCCTTTTCGGCCGCATCAACGTCGCCCGCCGTAAGCGACTTCACCGTGCGCTGACCGCCCACGAGCGAGCCGGCCGATTCTGCGTAAATCCACTTTTGGAGCGATTCGGACAGGCCCGGGATGGTGAACGACGTCTTCCCCGTGATCTCGTACTGCTTACCCGGCTTATCGGAGTACGCTTCCACCTCGACCGAACCTTTCGACGGCACGTTCACCGTGGCGTTGATGCGATAGAGGCGGCCATCGGAAGTAAGGAGCCGTGTCGTTTTCACGAGCGGCTGATCTTTCGAATAGTTGTTGATGATGCGGACCTTCCCCGTGACCACCGTATCTTCGGCTTTCGCGCCCTGGCCCGTGACGTTGAATTCCTGGATCTTCTCAAACACGCCCTGCACCACGCGGCCCGGGAGCTGGCCCTGTGACGGGCTGCGCGCCACCTCCACGGACGCTTCAACATTCGACGCTTCGCGCGCAGCCTTGATCGTGACCGTGGCGCGGACCGAGGAGAACCACAGGGCCGCGACTACGATAATCACCGTCAACGCCACGAACGTATAGGCGATCTTCCGGTAAATCCCCGGGCTTGGCGGCGCCGGGAACGGTTCGCGGTGGTGTCGGCGGTGTGCGCTGTGGATACTCATACCTCCAGGGTGGAAGTATAGCATACAAAGAGCTGTGCAGTCTGCAGTCTGCGCAGACCGCACATCTCAACCGCAGGCTGCAGAGGGCAGACCGCGTAGCGCATTCGTACCCGACCCAAACATCGCTTCGAGTGTTGTTCCAACGCCTAGTATCCCACCGCTGAGATGGCGCGGTAATCGGAGATCACGAGCGCGAACGGGTCATTGGCCGATTGATCGCGCAATCGCTGCGTCTTTCCACGAAGCCGCTCGACAAGACGCACGCGATCCGAGACCGAAACAGCCTCTCGGAGCGCCTCATCGCGCACGTCGGACGGGATGTCGGACGGAATCTTCAAGAAGCTGGCGAGTTGCTGCTGTGTTATCGGATCCGGATTCTCGCTCGGCCATGGGAGGCGGCTGTATTCCACGAGGGCCGGAACGGCGTCGGACGAAAGCGACATCAGATATCTGATGTCGACCGTGTCTGCGTTCTTCCTAATGTACCGATTAAAGTTGAAGCGCACGATCAGGTCTTCCGTGTTCACGAGGAGGCTCAGGCTGAGAACGGTGACCGACCCCACGGCCAATGATTTCAGGACCTGCTTGAACCGCACCTTGGAGAACGTCCCCACGAGGAGGACAGCGAAAGCGAGAGCGATCAGGACGATCGCGAAGGTGGACCACAGGCGCAGGAGCGTGAGGCCGTAGGCGTCGATATAGAGCGCTATGCGCCGCAACGCCGATGCGATGACCGCGCCCGTTTCAATGACGAGAGCCGCCGAGAGCCATCGGACTGCCCACGACCTCATCCCCGTGTAGCGGTAGATGCCGCCCAGGATCGCGAGGACGATAACGGACACGGCGAGCAGCTGGAAAAACCCTTCGCGGGCATACGCGGCATACGTGATTCCGCGCGCCTCCACCACCGATGCGCCGCCGAAAACCGTGACGAACTGATATACAATGAAACTGATGAACAGCAGATTCATCAGACTGAGAAACGTAGTGGTGACAACGGCATCGAACCCCCTGGGCTCGTCCGACTCTTTTGGCCTGCGCGCTTCAGTAATGCGCGAGATAACGGTCCACCCGGCCGACAGGAAAAACACGGCCGCGAACAGGTCCCAGATGGCGTGTTTCAGGAAACGCTCTAACGCCTCCGGCGTTAGCAGATCGTTCAATGTTTTTTGGAGCAGGAGGTCGGAAGAAACGAAGAGGAGGCCGATCAGAAACAGGAACGGGACGGCGACCACCACGCCCATGAGAACGCGCCGGACCTCGCCTTTTCCGTGTGCGAGCGCATGGAAGAAACCGCCAAACCGCTTGAACGGGAAGAAGGATTCAAGGAGCATCGCACTTGGCCAGAGCGTCGACAGATCCCAAAAAGGTACGGATGGGGACGTGAGCCAGTACGTAAACAGCGCAAGCGAGCCGACGGACAGGATGAAACCGAAGAATCGCACGACCTCGCTCGCAGAGAGCGCTTCGGCCAGGAGCGACAGGATGAGCGGCACAAGAAAGAAAAACGCCCAGGCATTCCCCTGGCGACCTCCCAGCACGTAGAGCCCAACGACCGAACCGGCAAGGATAAGAAGGAACACAACGAGCGCGAATCCGTATTGGTGGCCGTAGAGCAGGAAGTGGAAACCAAGAACGGCCGCCAACGCGGCTCCCGCAACGCCAAAAACGACGTGCGCTGGATGATGCGGATGATCCATATGAATGCAAGATACCCTCCCTCATTGATGCGCGCAAACGAACGGCGCGGGTACGGAACGCTGCGCGGTCTGCGGTCTGCGCAGACCGCGCAGCCCACTCGTACGCCTATCCGACTTTGACCGTCCCCGGCCCCAACATCGCCTCGAGCTCCTTCGCCAGCGCGTCGTCGAACGCAATGCGGTAACTGGACTGGATCACGCGCGGGCCGCGCTCGTCGTCGATAAGAAAATTCACCGGGTGCGGACCGGGGCGGCGGTCGCACGCCTCGCGCAGGCGGTGCAGGATCGTGTCGGGCAGGTGGGCACGGAGGTGGAGGGTGATGGAACTGGTCGCTGAGAGCTGGTCGCTGGGGAC
>DATMXG010000101.1:0-4139 GCA_035561755.1 Methylomirabilis sp. (SeqCode) | reverse complement strand
CCCACAGCTGCTCGGCGTTCATTTCACCGAGACCTTTGTAGCGCTGGATGGTGATGCCGGAGACTTTTGTGACGCCTTCGTCCTCGCCTTCGATGGCCGTTTCCGCCTCTTGGTCAGGAAGGGGAGACCCTGCCCCTACGGTTTTTTTGTCTTCCTTGAGCGCTGTCAGATCTTTTACGAACTTATCGCGTTCTTCGTCCGAGTAGGCATAGTGGATAGTTTTGCCTTTTTGGAGACGGAAGAGCGGCGGCTTGGCGATGAAGATGTGGCCGGTCCGCAGAAGTTCGGGGAAGTAGCGGTAGAAGAGCGTGAGGAGCAGCGTCCGGATGTGCGCGCCGTCCACGTCCGCGTCGGTCATGAGGATGATCCGTTCGTAGCGGAGCTTCGAGATGTCGAACTGCTCGCCGATGTTCGTACCGAGCGCGATCAGGATGTTTTTGATCTGCTCATTTGACAACATCTTGTCCAGCCGCGCGCGTTCCACGTTCAGAATTTTTCCCTTGAGCGGCAGGATGGCCTGGGTCTCGCGGTCGCGGCCCTGCTTGGCCGATCCGCCGGCCGAGTCGCCCTCCACGATGTAGAGCTCGGAGTTGTGCGGGTCTTTGCTCGAACAGTCCGCGAGCTTCCCCGGGAGCGTGAGTCCTTCAAGCGCGCCTTTGCGCAGCACCGTGTCTCTCGCGGCGCGGGCCGCGGCGCGGGCGCGCTGGGCGAGCACGCATTTGCCGATGATCGCCTCGCCGTCGCGCGGGTGCTCTTCGAGGTACGTGGCGAACGCATCGCTCATCACCGTCTCCACGTAGCCGCGCACTTCCGGGTTGCCGAGCTTCGCCTTGGTTTGCCCTTCGAACTGCGGTTCTGGGATCTTCACGGAGATGACGCACGTCATCCCTTCGCGCGCGTCGTCGCCCGTGAGGTTGTCATCCTTCTCTTTCAAATATCCCTTCGACCGCGCGTAATTGTTTAGCACCCTCGTGAGCGCCGTCCGGAACCCCTGCACATGCATGCCGCCCTCGGGGTTCCAGATGTTGTTCGTGAAGGCGTACAGGTTCTCCTGGTAGTCTTCGGTGTATTGCAGGCCGATCTCCACGTCCGCCTTCTCGATTCTCCGTTCCACGTAGAAGACCGTATCGTGTTTAGGCTGTTTCGCGTGGTTCAGGTGGCGCACGTACGATGCCACGCCGCCTTCGAAGTAGAAACCGTACACGTCGCGTCGCCCCTTCTCGCGCTCATCCGTGACGATGAGCTTGATGCCCTTCGTGAGGTAGCACTGCTGGCGGAAGTGGTCGAGGATGCGCTTCAGGTCGAACTCGAGCGTGCTGAAGATGGTGCCGTCCGGCCGGAACGTCACCAGGGTGCCGTGGTTCTTGCTCTTGCCGATCTGTTTCACCTTGCCTTTCGGTTTTCCGCGTTCATACGTTTGCGCGAACTCGCCGCCGTCGCGTTCGACGACGACCGTCAATTCGTCCGACAACGCGTTCACGACGGAGACGCCGACTCCGTGAAGACCTCCGGAGACCTTATAGCCGCTCTCGTCGCCGCCGAATTTGCCGCCGGCGTGGAGCTTAGTCATCACGAGCTCGAGCGCCGATACCTTGTATTGCTTGTGCGTTTCAACCGGGATGCCGCGGCCGTTGTCGTGAACCGATATCTTATTGTCCGGCAGGAGTGAGACGGTGATTTCGTTCGCGTGGCCGGCCATGGCCTCGTCGAACGCGTTGTCCGCCACTTCCCACACGAGGTGGTGCAGACCGTCCGGACCCGTACTCCCGATGTACATGCCCGGGCGTTTACGCACCGGCTCGAGCCCTTCCAGGACTGTGATCTGTTCCGCGCCGTAGGCGCCCTTTTTCTTTTTTTCGACAGCCATAAAACTGGGAGTAGCGTAGAGGTTTTTCGGATCAGATACAAGGGGATGAGGGAAATCCCAATGACCAATTCCCAATGACCAACACGATCAAGACATTCCATCCGTCTCTGGTCATTGGGATTTGGTCATTTATACGTCTGTCATCGGAGCATGGTCGTCATCACGTCACTTTCGTCTGACCGGTCGCGCTCGTGGTACCATTCCTACGCCATGGCAGAAAATCACATCGGGAGCGGGTTCACGGAAGGCGAGCTCAAGTTTGCGAATTTTTGGGTGCGCAACCGAATCATGCTCCGGAAGATCGGGTACGGAGTCCTGATCGGAATCAACGCAATTCTGTGGGGGTTTTCGCTCTGGGGACTCCTGGACGCGTACGCCATCTCATACCCGCGCGAGTCTCGCATCGCGAGCGACATCGCCCAGAACCAGTTTCTCGCAATTCAGCTTGAGAGCAACCGACCGCGAAGCGTTCAGGCCGGCGTGGTGAACGTATTCATGGCCACGGAGGACCGGTTGGATTTTCTCGTCTCCATCGAAAATCCGAACAGGGACTGGTGGGCGGAGTTTACGTATCGCTTCAACGTGAGCGGGGAACCGACGCCGCAACGGAGCGGCTTCATCCTGCCCGGAAACCGTTCGTACATTGGAGAGTTCGGTTTTAAGCCCGCCACGAAGGGGGCGCGGAGCGCCGCGCTCACGGTGGACAATATCCGATGGCACCGCACGGATCCGAGCGTGGTCGGTGATAACTACCAGGCATGGGCGGAGCGGCGGAATCAGTTTTCCGCGAAGGATGCCTCGTACGTTTCGAACCTCGATGTGGCCGGCAAGAAGCTCTCTCGTTCGAGCTTCACGCTCGTGAACCCGTCGGCATATGGCTATTGGCACGTGCAGCTCTACGTTGTTTTGAAACGCGCGACCACACCGGTCGCGGCCACGGCGATTACGCTGAATAACGTGAAGGCGGGAGAATCCAGGCTCGTGAACATTGATTGGTTCGAGAAGCTTCCGGCGGCGATCTCCGAAACGGAGGTCGTCACGGTGGTGAATTACCTCGACCCATCGGTTTACTTGAAATAGAGTAATGGAGTAAAAGAGTTATGGAGGAAACGGATCTGATCCGTTTTTTGTTTCCTTATATCCCGTAAAGACCCAACTACCCAATAGTCTACTAAAAGCGACGCGAGGGGGCCCGAGGAAAGACACGATATCCAACACACAAGAAATCAAACGTCACGTTCGGGAGTTCGTGTTATTGGTCATTGTGGTTTTAGTATTTCCTTGAGTCTCCTCGCTTCGCTCTTAGCAGACTATTGGGTAGTTGTGTTTTTACGGGTATAAGTATGGAATTGCAGCAAATCATCCCCCCTCACCTGTGCGCTTCACTCAATCCCTTATCCGTTTCGACTGGATCCTGCTCCTCACGGCGTTCACGCTCGTGTCTGTAGGGTTGGTTGTCATGTACGGCATCGGCATCTCGCGACCGGAGTCGAGCCTTTTCCTGTTCCAGAAGCAAATCGCCGGCGCGGTCATCGGTCTCGCGGTCATCATCGGTCTCGGGTTCGTAGATTACCGCCAGCTGCGCGGATTGGCGCTGCCCGTGTACGCCGCAGGCGCTGCGCTTCTCGTGGGCGTGCTCCTCTTCGGCCACACGGTACGCGGCACCAAGGGGTGGTACGTCGTAGGAGGTCTGTCGTTCCAGCCCGTGGAAATGGCGAAACTTTGTCTTATCCTGTTCCTCGCGTCGTACCTCGCGCGGTACACGCATCAGAGGCTCCGTTGGCACGCGGTAGCTGGGAGCTTCCTCGGAACGGCGGGTTATGCCGCGCTCGTGTTCCTGCAGCCGGACTTCGGATCCGCCATGGTCATGTTTGCCATCTGGGGGATACTCATCTTGTGTGTCGGGCTTACCTGGAAGAACGTTCTCGTCCTCTCGCTCGTCGCCCTCGTCATGGCGGGCATGGCCTGGTTCCTACTCTTAAAACCGTACCAGCACGCGCGCTTCCTTGCGTTCGTGAATCCGGCGCTCGATGAACGTGGCGCCGGGTACAACGTGACACAGGCGCAAATCGCGATCGGGTCGGGTGGCTTGTTCGGCAAAGGGGTGGGGGAGGGGTCGCAGGCACGTCTCCGGTTCCTTCCGGAAGCGGCGACGGATTTTATGTTCGCCGTGGTTGGTGAGGAGCTCGGTTTCGTGGGCATCGTTTTCGTTCTCGGACTCTTCGGACTCCTATTTTATCGGTTTTTGCTTGTGGCGCGGGAGGCCGAAGAC
>DATMXG010000100.1:0-13036 GCA_035561755.1 Methylomirabilis sp. (SeqCode) | reverse complement strand
CTCCTGGAGGAATGGGTTGCTCACCCGCCCGTACGACAGACTTATGCGGGATGAAGACGGACAGGCCGCTCTTTCCTTCTTCAGTAGGGAAGCCGCGCGTTTCCGCGAAGTCCAGCCAGAGGGCGGAACCGAGAAGGTACGGAATGCGGACGCGCGCGGTGAACGCATGGTCCAGCAGGTACCCGCCGGGCGTCTGGGCGATGAGCCGTTCTTCCGCCGCATTCGTCGGGATGCGCACCCAAACGGCCTCGATGTCCGTGTTCCGGTCACTCGGAGCTGCGTCCACCACCACGAACGATTGTGTGCTGTGACGTTCTGCGATGGCCGCGATCATGTGTGCGAATACGAGAAAATCGGCGCGCACGAGGTCGAAGCTGTCCGCCATGCGGAGCATGGATGCGAGCGATCGCAGGTGTGTGATGTATTCGTCATCGCTCCAGATGGTCGTTGCGCACTCTAGGAGCAGTTGGGGAATGAACGAGAGCCTGACGAACGGTTGGAATGGGTTCGCGGCATTGGCGTGTTTCCGGGCGCGTTCGTAGCGGGGTCCGAGCATCTGTACCTCCTGTTGGTTCGATGTTTGATTGGATGGTTGTCGGGTAACCCCTCGGCGGAGCCAGTCCCGAGTGCAACCGAGGGACTCGGGGCAGGCTCTTATTGATGATCGGATCCCGACACCCGACAACCGGATTCCTACTCGCATATCGTAGCACGTGAGATGCGGTCGAATGTGCGAGTTTCAGACTGCGCGATTCTTCGTAGAACGTCAAACCCCGTCCTCGGGCGAAGCCGAGAGACGGGGTGAGTTGATGGAGATTATGACGAGATGGCGCAGCGCTCCTCCGTGTGAGGGATGCAGACGACGAGATCGACGCCGCTCTCGCACGGGTAGTGCATGTTGAGCGCGAAGCGGGCCCACAGCGTTCGTGCGAGCGCCGGCGGGATCGGCATTTCGATCGATAGCTCCTCTGAGATGATCGAACAACTGGTTCCATCGAGGATCGCGAAGTCCTCGGGATCGACGGCCGTGTGGTCCCATCGAATCTCGATCTTCGTGGTGTCCGGATGTCCTTTGCGGTGGAGCGCGCTGATAGCCACCTCTACCGTTGAGCGTGTGCTTTCGCGCAGAGCGAGGAGCGAAACCCAGGTCGCGAAGACGATGAAGTCTTCGTACCGGTCCCCTTCGTCCAGATCTGTCCGGATGAGCGCTGCGAGCTCCATGCAGGCGATGTGGTACGTCTCGCTGCTCTGCCCGTGAAGGATGGTTTCGAAGATCGCGTTTGGGATGGTTGAGATGCGTGCGCGTCCACGAAGGTTCAACTGGCTTTCGACATGGCGTTTCAGGTTCATTACAGACTCACTTTCTTCGGTGCGTCATGAAGGCCAATCCGCACCGCATCGCGTCGAATGACGTGGGGCGGTGTGGATTCCCCTGGCTCGTCGATTGAACGACGAGCCAGGGGAGAGGGTTTCAGGCCGCGCGGAACGCTGCTCCCTTCTCGCAGATGACGGCTTCGAGGTCCTCGATCAACTGGCCCAGCTGGGTGCGGGTGTTCCTGAGTCGCTCGAGGTACAGACACTTTTCGTGGGTGAGTTCCTGACCGTCTGCGAGAGGTTGAATCTCGCTCGTCACCCGATCATACTCCGCGTTCAGCTTTTCGTGCAGTGCGTGGAGCTCGTCCGCTTTGCGGCCGCGCATCCAGGCTTTGGGGAAAATGTTCAGCAGGTTCATCGGTCGTCCTTTCGGCTCTCGGAAACTCGGATGGTTGTCCGGGGTTCGGTTGAGCCGGCGACGTCCACAGAATGAGGGACGTCGCCGGGCGAAGGTTGCAGTCGCGTCAGGCGACTGCGACGGACTTGGAGTCCGCCTTCTTCAGATTCGCCTTGTTGTAGGCGAAGAGGGAGAAGCGATCTCCCGTCACCACGTGCGTGTTCACTTGGCGCTGGTACGCACGCGCGAGCTTGCTGAAAGTCTCGAAGTCGCACGGGGTGTAGATATCCTCGATGCGCCACGTGACACCGTCCGACTCGTACCGGATGAGCGATACGACCGTTCCCGGATCGGGGCTGTCGAACGGCACCATCGCCGGACGAATCATGAAGTCGCAATCCTCTGCAACGCCTTGGAACAGCGTGATGACCACATGCGCCCATGACGTCGGTCGCCCTGTGCGTACGGTGTTTGCGGTTTCCATTTGTTTCTCTCCGTGTGTGAAGTTGGATGGGCGGGCTTCAGACCTGCCCGTACAGGAGCGTATTCTCCCGCAGGATGCGGAGAGGAAGGTGATTGGTCTGAAGACCTGCCTTCCCAAGCAACGTTGGTGGTGGCTATCCAGTCGAGACCGGATAGAACGACGTCCGTGGCCCTGTGGCCCCGCCAAAGGCGGGACCGTGCGCGGAGACCGATATTTCGGTCCGCACACCTCTCCTCCGCGTCTCGCTGGAGAACTGCTCCAAAGTACGAAACGTATAATCTTATCAGAAATTACCCATTTTGTCAAGCCTACTGGGCATGTATTGAAAAGTAGTTTGAACGATATTTAAAGATGTCGCTTTGTTGAGCGAAAATGACAGGCATTTAGCATGTGGTATTTGTGGTGTCGCCACCACAACGCAATCTGCAAAATGCCGTCTCCGACGAAGCTATTGACGCTTCATCAGACTTTCGCTAAACTTCGCGCGCAATAGGGCGTATTGACAGACGATTGTCCGTCAGCTCGGTCAAGGGTCGCTCGTTCGCGCCCCTCGTCCGGGTCCGCCTCCATTCTCCTGTCGGAATGAATCATCGAATGTCGTAGACGCACATACCCTCCGCAAACTCGTCACGGGGGGTATTTGCGTCTCGATTGCCGGTCCGGCCTCTCACCAATTCGGAGCCATGGCTCCGCAGGAGGGGTACCGACCGTTTCACTCACCACGCGCTCCCTCCGCTCCCGCTTCCCCCGGCAACCCGGCCGGTGTGTCCCATTCGTCACGGCGCTTGCGAGCGCCGTGACCCGCCACGCGGCACGGTCCGATTCCCGTTCTTCGGGATCATGACCAACCTGCGTAGCGCAGTCCGGGGCGGCGGTGGGGAGGATGCTCCGGCTTTGGCCGTGCACGCGCGTCACAACCGACAAGACCCATGCCACCGCAGGTCTTCCGCCGCATCGAGCCCCAGTCGGCCGATAGGCGCTACTTTACGGCGTCGCGCGACGCCATGGCGCTTCCGGACCTCATCGAGGTCCAGAAGAAGAGCTACCGCTGGTTCCTCGAGGAGGGGATCCGCGAGCTCTTGAATGAGATTTCGCCGATCAAGGATTTCATCGGACGCGATCTCGAGCTTTCATTCGTCGACTACTTTTTCGACGATCCGAAATTCGACGAGCAGACGTCGAAGGAGAAGCACATCAACTACGAGGCACCGCTTCGCGTGAAGACGCGGCTCGTGAACAAGCGCACCGGCGAAACGAAAGAGCAGGAAGTGTATCTTGGCGAGCTCCCGGTGATGACCGACCGCGGCACGTTCGTGATCAACGGGATCGAGCGTGTGGTGGTGTCCCAGCTTGTCCGCTCCGCGGGCGCGTTCTTCACGGCCGAAGTGGTGCGCGGGCGACGCCATTACGGCGCCAAGCTCATCCCGAATCGCGGCGCCTGGCTTGAATTCGAGACGGACGCGAACAACGTGATCTGGGTGAAGATCGACCGGAAGCGCAAAGTGGCGGCCACGTCGCTTTTGCGCGCGTTCGGAATTTCCACGGATGACGACATCAAGCCGCTCTTCACGGATGTCGACACGCATCCGCTGAATCACTACATCGAGGCCACGATCGCGAAGGATGTGGCATCGAACGAAGAAGAGGGATACATCGAAGTGTACAAGCGTATTCGCCCGGGGGACCTCGCAACGTCCGACAACGCGAAATCGCTCATCCACTCGATGTTCTTCAAGTTCGAGCGATACGACCTGGGCGCCGTGGGCCGGTTCAAGTTCAATCAGCGCTTCGGCCTTCCGGCCGACCGTGACGAGGTGAAGAAAGACGTGAACCGCATCATGACGAAGGAGGATATCGTGAATATCCTGAAGGAGATCATCCGTTTGAATATCACACAGGAAGAGCCGGACGACGTGGACCACCTCGGGAATCGCCGCGTGCGTGCCATCGGCGAACTCGTACAGAGCCGCTTCCGCATCGGTCTTGCGCGCATGGAGCGTATCGTGAAAGACCGCATGTCCACGCAGGAAATCACCACGATCACGCCCGCGAAGCTCATCAACGCGCGGCCCGTAATCGGCGCCGTGCGCGAGTTCTTCATGAGCTCACAGCTCTCGCAGTTCATGGATCAGACGAACCCGCTGTCGGAGCTCGAACACAAGCGACGTCTCTCGGCCATGGGTCCGGGCGGTCTCACGCGCGAACGCGCGGGTTTCGACGTGCGCGACGTGCACCGCACCCACTACGGCCGCATCTGTCCGATCGCCTCTCCGGAAGGTCCGAACATCGGTCTCGTGGGTCACTTGGCATGTTACGCACGCATCAACGATTTTGGATTCATCGAGACGCCCTATCGCCGCGTGGTTGCCTGGGTCGCGAACGACGGCAAGGAAGGGATCGGAGAAACGCTCCGCGTCGATGTCGTCACCGGCGAAGGGAAGATCGTTGGCACGAAAGGAGATGAGATCACGAAGGACCTCGCGAAGGAGATGCAGGCGAACGTTCACGCCGACCGCATCCCCGTGGTTCCGCGCGTGACGAACGATATCGTGTATCTGAACGCGTTCACAGAAGAACGCGGCACCACGGCGCCCGCCACCACCCCGTTCGATTCCAAGACGGGGCGGTTCCTCTCGGAGCGTGCGAGCGCCCGAAAAAATGGCGAACCGACAATCGTGGACGTGGGGGAGATCGACTACCTCGACGTCTCGTCGAAGCACGTGTTGTCCGTCGGCACGTCACTCATCCCGTTCGTGGAACACGACGACGGTCAGCGCGCGCTCATGGGTACGAATATGCAGCGTCAGGCCGTGCCGTGCATTAAGCCAGACGCGCCCATTGTGGGCACGGGCGTGGAGCGCCGCTCGGCGGTGGATTCCGGTCACGCGATCCTCGCGCCTGAAGACGGCCTCGTGGTCTCCGTAGGCGGCAATGTCGTGGAGATTCAGACCGACTCCGGCGAGACCCGGCGTTACGACCTGGTGAAGTTTCAGCGCTCGAACCACTCCACGTGCATCAATCAGCGGCCTACGGTTGCGAAGGGCCAGAAAGTTTACGCGGGCGAAGTCCTTGCGGACGGGGCCAGCTGTCAGCGTGGCGAGCTCGCGCTCGGCCAGAACCTCCTCGCGGCCTTCATCTCGTGGGACGGCTACAACTACGAGGACGCCATCATTTTGTCGGAAAGGCTCGTGCACACCGACCGTTTCACCTCGATCCACATTGAGCACCACGTGATCGACGTGCGCGACACGAAGCTCGGTCCCGAGGTTGTCACCGCGGACATCCCGAACGTTTCGGAAGAAAAACTGAAGAACCTCGACGATCAGGGGATCGTCCACATCGGTGCGGAGGTGAAAGCCGGTGATATTTTGGTCGGGAAGATTACGCCAAAGGGCGAGACGGACCTCTCCGCCGAGGAGAAGCTCCTGCGCGCGATCTTCGGTGAGAAGGCGCGCGACGTGCGCGATTCGTCTCTCTACCTACAGCACGGCGAACATGGTCGCGTTGTCGACGTGAAAGTATTCACGCGCGATGCGGGCGACAAGCTACAGCCGGGCGTGATCAAACAGTACGTGGTTGCAGTCGCAGACCTGCGCAAAATCCAGGTGGGCGACAAACTCGCCGGCCGCCACGGGAACAAAGGTGTCATCTCGAAGATCGTCCCCGTGGAAGACATGCCGTTTCTCGAAGACGGCACGCCTGTGGATGTGATCCTGTCGCCGCTCGGCGTTGTTTCCCGCATGAACCTGGGACAGATTCTCGAGACCCACCTTGGACTCGCGGCGAACGCGCTCGGGTACACGGTCGCCTCCCCCGTGTTCGACGGCGTTCCCGAGAAGACGATCCGCGAGGAACTCGAGCGGGCGGGCTTCCCGCAGGATGGACGCATCACGCTCTACGACGGACGCTCGGGAGAAGCGTTCGATCACCCGCCGACCGTTGGGTATATCTACATGCTGAAACTGAATCACATGGTGGAAGACAAAATTCACCAGCGATCCATCGGTCCGTATTCGCTCATCACCCAGCAGCCGCTCGGCGGCAAAGCGCAGAGCGGCGGACAGCGCTTCGGCGAAATGGAAGTGTGGGCGCTCGAAGCTTACGGCGCGGCGCATACGCTCCAGGAAATCCTCACGATCAAGAGTGACGACGTCCCCGGCAGGTCGAAAGCCTACGAGTCCATCATTAAGGGTGAGCCGATTCGCAAAGTGAACGTGCCGGAATCGTTCAACGTCCTCGTGCGCGAACTGAAAGGCCTGTGTCTCGACGTTGAACTCCTGAAGAAGGGCCGGCGCATCGAGGAATCGTCCCCACGCCCCGAGCATTTCCGCACGCGGGCACCCCTCACGAACCCTACGGATGCGGAGCGAGACGCCGATTGGGCGCCTCCCGGTCCCGCTTCAACATAACCCACCACACGTATGTCGTTTTTCCAGACGGAAAACATCAAGACCACGGATTTCGACGCGATGCGGCTCAAGCTCGCATCGCCGGAAGTCGTCCGCGGCTGGTCGTACGGGGAGGTGACGAAGCCTGAGACGATCAACTACCGCACGCAGAAGCCGGAGAAGTCTGGCCTGTTCGCTGAGGAAATTTTCGGCCCGTCAAAGGACTGGGAGTGTTACTGTGGCAAGTATAAGAAGATCCGTTACAAGGGGATCGTGTGCGACAAGTGCGGCGTGGAAGTGACCCACTCCCTCGTGCGTCGTGAGCGCATGGGGCACATCGAACTGGCCGCGTCGGTTACGCACATCTGGTTTCTGCGTGGCGTTCCGTCCAAAGTAGGCACCACGCTCGACATGTCCGTGCAGGCCCTGGAGAAGGTGATCTATTTCGCGGCGTTTATCGTGACGGACGTGAACGAGGAACTCCGCGTGAACACGCTCGAGCAGCTCCGGGCGGAATACAAGACGAAGCGCAAGGCGATCGAGGGCGAATACGAACGCGAGCTCGCCCGCGCCCAGGGAGTCACGCCCGAAGCCGTTCCCGAGAAGAAGAAGGCGAAGGCGAAGGCGAAGATCGTCGAAGGTCCGTACGAGGAGCTCCATCGCGCGAAGGAAAACAGGCTGAAGGAACTCGAGTCCGACTTCTCCACCGCCGAGAAGGAGCTCAAGGACATGAAGCCGCTCAAGATCCTCTCGGAGAACGAGTACCACGACCTCTCGCTTAAGTACGGACACGTGTTTGAGGCGAAGATCGGGGCCGAGGCAGTGGACGAACTTCTCCGCAAGATGGATGTGGACGCCACGGTAAAACTCCTCGCCCAGGAGCTCAAGACGGCGTCTGAGGCCAAGCGTGACCGCGTGATCCGCCGGTTGAAGCTCCTGAGGGCGTTCCAGAGCCAGGGGATCGAACCGCACTGGATGATCCTGAAAGCTCTCCCCGTGATCCCGCCCGACCTGCGCCCGATGGTGGCGCTCGACGGCGGCCGATTCGCGACCTCGGATTTGAACGACCTGTACCGCCGCGTGATCAACCGAAATAACCGACTGAAACGTCTCGTGGAACTGAACGCTCCGGAAGTCATCACGCGGAACGAGAAGCGTATGCTCCAGGAGGCGGTCGATTCGCTCATCGACAACAGCGCACGGCACTCGAAGACCGTCATCGCGGCAACGGGCAAGAAACGGCAGCTGAAGTCTCTGGCAGACGTCCTCAAGGGCAAGCAGGGCCGGTTCCGCCAGAACCTGCTTGGGAAGCGCATCGACTACTCCGGCCGTTCGGTGATCGTGGTGGGTCCCTCCCTCCTCATGCACCAGTGCGGATTGCCAAAGACGATGGCGCTCGAGCTCTTCCGGCCGTTTATCATCTCTCAACTCATCAAGCGGGAGCTCGTGCACAACATTCGGTCCGCGAACCGATTCATCGAAGCAGACCACCCGGAGGTGTGGGACATCCTGGAGGTCATCGCCGAAAATTCCGTCGTGCTCTTGAACCGCGCACCGACCCTACACCGGCTCGGCATCCAGGGTTTCCAGCCGAAGCTCATCGAGGGCCGCGCCATCCAGATCCATCCCATGGTATGTACGGCGTTCAACGCCGACTTCGACGGCGACCAGATGGCCGTGCACGTGCCGCTCACCGAGGAGGCGCGCCAGGAGGCGAAGAACCTCATGCTCTCCACGAACAACCTGCTCAAACCCGCCACCGGGCAACCCGTGGCGCGGCCGGACAAGGACATCGCTTGGGGCGCGTTCTACATGACGACGCTTGAGGATCCGGCGGACGGGAAGGTGAAGACCTTCGGTGCGGCCGACGACGCCGTGTACGCCTACCAGACGGGCCGGCTTCCCATCCGCCAGAAGATCAGGACGCGTCTCCTGCCCGGCCTTCCCGTGATCGAGACGAACGTGGGCCGCATTCTCATCAACCGCCTGTTCCCGAAGGAGGTCGGCTTCCGGAACGAGCCGATCGGCACGAAACAGCTCGCGGACATCACGCGCCTCACGCTCGAGGTGCGCGGGTTCGAACGCACTGCGCGCTTCCTGGACGAGATCAAGGAGCTTGGCTTCACGTACATCACCCAGTCCGGATTCTCGTACGGCATCGGCGATCTGCCCGATCTCTCGGGCAAACAGGCGCTTGTGGAAGATGGCGAACGCCGCGTGCAGGAAATCGAGGAACAGTACAAAGATGGCCTCCTCACGAAGGGCGAGCGCTACAGCCAGATCATCAAGGTGTGGGCGGACGTAAAAGATCAGATCCAGCGGATGTGCAAGGACGCCATGGACCCCGCAGGAACCGTGTACTCGATGATCGAATCCGGTGCGCGCGGGTCCATCGGGCAGCTCACGCAGGTGGTGGGCATGAAGGGGCTGGTGACGAATCCGGCCGGCAACACGATCGAGCTTCCCATTAAATCGTCGTTCCGCGAGGGACTGGACGTGCTTGAGTACTTCATCTCGTCCCACGGCACACGAAAAGGTCTCACGGATACTGCGCTCAAGACGGCGAACGCCGGATACCTTACGCGTCGTCTCGTGGACGTGGCGCAGGACGTGGTGATCATGCGGGACGACTGCGGCGACGACCAGGGCGTGATTTTGACTGCAGCCGAGTGCGACGAGATCGGCGAACCGCTCATGACGCGGCTTCTCGGTCGTGTAACCCTGAAGGACATCAAAGACCCGGGTACGAAGAAAACCGTCGTGAAGAAGGGGACGCTTCTTACCGAAGACCACATCCGCACTCTCACGCCGCTCGACGTTCAGGAAGTGGTGGTGCGTTCCGTTCTCACATGCAAGCTGAAGCGCGGTATCTGCCAGCAGTGTTACGGGTATGACCTGTCGTACAACGAACTCGTGAAACTCGGCACCGCGGTTGGCATCATTGCCGCGCAGTCCATCGGCGAACCGGGCACGCAGCTCACGATGCGCACGTTCCACACGGGCGGCGTGGCAGGCGCGGATATCACGATGGGCCTGCCGCGCATGGAGGAACTCGTGGAAGCACGCGCCCCCAAGCGCAAAGCGCTCATCGCGGACGTCGCCGGCAAGGTGAAGGTGGTGAGCGGTGAACGACGCATCATCGAGCTCACGAACGGCGAACGCATTCTCGACACGAACTCCGGCGGCAAGGTGATCAAGATCGAGCACACGGCCGTGCAGGAAGACGTTCATGCGCTCGAGAAAGGCGATACCGTGAACACGAAAGACGGCGCGAAGGTGAAAGAAGGCGCCCTCCTCCTCGTTCGTGCCGGCGGGTCCGAACTCATTTCCGAGCACGCGGGCGTGGTAAAGCTTGGCAAGACGAACCTCACGGTTATCTGGGAAGGCCCGGCCGTGTCTGAACACCCCGTCCCGGTTGGCTACCAGGTGTTCGTGAAAGACGGCGACGAAGTACAGCCCGGTGATGCTTTGACCGAAGGACATCTGGAACTCCTTGCGGTATTCAAATTGAAGGGCCGCGATGCCGTAATGCGATATATGCTGAAGGAGACGCTCTACATCTACGCGTCGCAGGGCATCAAGTTGAATTCCAAGCACGTGGAATTGATTATCCGCCAGATGTTCAGCCGCGTGTATGTGCGGGATGCAGGCGATACAGATCTTCTCCCCGGCGAAGTCGTGGAGAAGTCCCGGTTCAACCAGGAGAACGAACGCGTGGAGGAAGCGAAGGGCGAACCCGCCAACGGCGACGAGCTCTTCATGGGGATCACGAAGGTGGCCCTTTCAACCGAATCATTCCTGTCCGCGGCGTCGTTCCAGGAGACCGCGAAGGTCCTCATTAACGCGGCGATTACCGGGAAGATCGATAAGCTCGAGGGTCTGAAGGAGAATGTGATCATCGGTCGCCTCATTCCTGCAGGGACCGGATTCGGGAACCTGCACGAACCGGAAGATGAGTACGACGAGGCTGAAGAGGCGAAAACGGGATAGCGTCGGCGTTCGGTTATCAACGTGTGACCTCCGCGCCGTTCAGGTTGTGGACGGACATGGCCGGAGATGCGCGGTTGCGGATTGGAAAAACGCCTCGTCGTACGACGGGCGTTTTTCCAATCGTTGAATCGTGCAGATGATCAACTCAGTTTCTGATCCGGCGCTTTTGGGGTTTCGGGTCGGGAAATCCCGCCGAATGCGGCTTCAACGTCTTCGTCCGATATCTGCCTGAGCTGCCCGTGCGCGGCTTTGGCCTGTGCCGCTTCCTCACCAAGTCGCTTCAACCGATTGATGGCATCCTGTCGACGCAAGCCCTTCATCGACACCCCAATACTCATACGTTCCCCGCGCTGATCTGCCGGCGTTTCAGCGACCCCTTGGAATGAGGTCGTCGATTCAAAGTCGCCGCCGACCGTCCGTCCTTCGAGCGAGGAACCCGTTGTATGTTCGCCGGATTCTCCGGTGCCAAGAACGCCGGCGCGCTTCGACATCTCCACATTGATTGCGGTATGCGTTTCTTGTAGAGATTCCATCGGAATGATGAGCGCGTGTTTCGATCGGATCAGTTCCGATTCGGGCGTGAGCTCGCGTCGAATCCTCGCCAGCGCCGCCTCGCTTTCCAGCTCGTCTTTCCGGCGGAGAATATCCGCCTGCGTGCGCGCATCGACCGCCTGTCGTTCGCGCGCTTCCCGATTCGTCGCCGCTACGCGCTCTGCCCGTTCCTCGTGGGACATCGGGACCTCGATTCTCGTTGGCATCATGTCTCGATTCGGGTTCATACGTTTTCAGATTAACACGAAAATATGGGATTGTCAAGTTGAGATGACGTTCCAGAATGACGCGTTTGGTCTTTGAAGAGTCGCGAGCGCGTGTCATTCTTTCTCAGTAGGCAGTAGGCAGTAGGCAGTAGGCAGTCGCTTATTATATGTTGTCGCTGCGTATCATGGGCATGTAACTCTGCCCTCGCGTTGCTCAGGGTGACGATTGTTGATCCATGCGTCGCTATATCGCATATGTCTTCTTTGAAGGTGATCGGAGTTGATCCGGGTTATGGCCGAACGGGTCTTGGCGTTGTGAACGTGACAGGCGGCGACGCCGCATGGGTCTGGCACTCGGTGATCGACACGAGCCCGGAGTCCGCGTTTGTGGATCGCCTCGCAGCGGTCCGCAACGACGTGGAGGAGGCGATCCGACGGTTTCAGCCGCAGGTTGCGTGCGTTGAATCGCTCTTCTTCCAGACGAACGCGAAAACCGCGATGAAAGTGGGTATGGCGCGCGGCGTGATCATGCTTGCGCTCACGGATGCCGGTCTCCCGATCATCGAAGTCACGCCGAACCAGGTGAAGCAGGGGATTGCCGGGTGGGGGAACGCGGATAAGAAACAGGTTCAGTCCATGGTTACGCGCCTCCTCCGACTTGCCGAACCTCCCAAGCCGGACGACGCGGCGGACGCGCTCGCCCTCGCGATCGTCGGTGGGCTCGTTTACCGTCAATCACGGCCAATTGGTTAGATATTTTGATGCCGTTTCGGACTTCTTTTATTATAGGTTCCGTGATAAGATTTTTGCGCATTTATGCACCCATTCGACTCTCCTTCCCTTCCGCATCGCTCAAGGTTAAGGACGCGTAGGGTGACCATTGGCTGAAGAATGACTATGCAAATTTATTGGCATGGCTACACGAGCGTCCGGATCGAGGCGAAAACCGGGGAACGGGAGTGCACGCTCCTGACCGATCCGTTCGAAAACGAGACGTCCATCCGTTTTCCGCGGACGCTCACGCCGGATGTGGTCGTTCTCTCTCATCAGGACCGTAAGAGGTTCAACCTGGAGCCGATCCAGGGCACGCCATTCGTCATTTCCGATCCCGGCGAGTATGAAGTAAAAGGACTGTTCGTGAACGGCGTTCAAGATCCAAAGGCCGAGGAAGGTCTGCTGCGTCCCGTTGTCTATCGGTTCCAGGCGGAAGGGATGACGCTCGCGTTTCTGGGAGGGCTCAAACGGGCGCTGACGGAAGCGGAACTCGAAGCGTTGCCCAACATCGACATCCTCCTCCTACCCGTGGGCGGCGGGGAGGGGATGGACGCGAAGACGGCCGCGCACGCGATCTCCGCTATTGAGCCACGTATCGTCGTCCCGCTCTCGTACGACATCCCCGGTATCAAGGCTACGCTCGGGTCTGTGGACGCCTTCTGTAAGCACCTCGGCGCATGCGAACGCCTGAATGCGAACCGGCTCAAGATCGCAAAGAAGGACCTGCCTGTGGATCAAATCATGGTGGCAGTCTTGGAGCGGGCGTAAGGATGAGGAGTGATTGGTGCTTGGTTGCCTCGTCCTTCGTGTCTCGTGCAGTGTGTCTGGTGCAGCGCATCGCACAAGGAATTCTGCATCAGGCGCCGCGCACCAAGCACGAAGGACGAAGTACGAGGCGCCAGTTACGTAGCACGAAATCCCCCCCCCATAT
>DATMXG010000099.1:0-5043 GCA_035561755.1 Methylomirabilis sp. (SeqCode) | reverse complement strand
AGGCCCGAGATCGTCGAGCCTTCCTTGGCCATCGTGATAAACAGTTCGCCCGGCCGGCCGTCTTCATACAGGCCGACGGTGATGTAGCCTTTGTGCGGGCCGATTTGGAACTTGTGCGTGAGGGCTCGGCGTTCTTCCGGGAGCCTGCGGCGGCGTGCGACACGGGCCTCTCCCGTGGCGGATGGCGCGGCTTTTTCGGTTCCCGTCTTTTCTGTGGCCTTCTTAATCTCGTCTCTGCTCGTGGTGAGGGGTTGGGAGCGCTTGCAGCCGTCACGGTAGATGGCCACGGCCTTGAGCCCCAATTTCCAGCCCTGCTGGTACACGTTTATGACGTCTTCTACCGTGGCATCGGCGGGCATGTTCACTGTTTTTGAGATGGCGCCGGAGAGGAACGGCTGGACCGCGCCCATCATGTTGATGTGACCCATGTAGTTGATCGAGCGCGTTCCCTTGGCGGCCTTGAATGCGCAGTCGAAGACGGGCAGGTGTTCTGATGTCAGATGCGGGGCGCCTTCGATGGTGTCTTCCTTCTCGATGTAGGCAAGAATCTCCTTGATCTGCGCCTCGGAATACCCGAGCGCGTGGAGCGCCTCCGGTACGGTCTCGTTCACGAGTTTGAGCATCCCGCCTCCCACGAGCCACTTGTAGGACACGAGCGCAATGGGCGGTTCGATGCCCGTGGTTTGGCAGTCCATAAGGAATCCGATCGTGCCCGTGGGGGCGAGGACGGAAATCTGCGCGTTTCGGTACCCGTGTTTTTCCCCAACCGCGATCGCTCGGTCCCAGGAGGCCCGCGCCTCATCGAGGACGTGTTGCGGCACGCCGTTCGACGTGATGCGATAGGCGGCGTCGCGGTGTTTGCGCATCACGCGGAGCATGGGTTGTTCGTTCTTGGCGTACCCGCGGAAGGCGCCGAGTTTCTCCGAGATCTTGGCGGACTGCTCATAGGCCGCGCCTGACATGATGGAGGTGAGCGCGGCAGCCAGGTTCCGGCCCTTGTCGCTGTCGTAGGGCAGACCCATGCTCATGAGGAGCGCGCCCAGGTTCGCGTAGCCCAATCCAAGCGGACGGTAATCCCAACTCATCTGTTCGATGGCCGGCGTGGGATAGCTCGAGAAATCGACCACGATCTCCTGCGCCGTGATCATGATCGTGCATGCGTGCTTGTATGCCTCCACGTCGAAGGCGCCGTCGGCCGTGCGGAACTTCATGAGGTTCACGGACGACAAGTTGCAGGCCGTATCGTTCAGGAACATGTATTCGGAACAGGGGTTTGAGGCGTAGATGCGGTCGGTCGAGGCGCAGGTATGCCAATCATTTACGGTGGTGTCGTATTGCACGCCCGGGTCGCCGCACTGCCAGGCCGCTTCGGCGATTTGTCGCATGAGTTCGCGCGCTTTGAACCGCTCGCAGGGGTCTTTCGTGAGCACGTATTTGGTGTGGAATTCCCCGTCTTCCTCCACGGCCCGCATGAATTCGTCGGTGACACGTACGGAGTTGTTGGCGTTCTGGAAGAAGATGGACGAGTAGGCATCGCCGTCCATGGAACCGTCGTACCCCGCATCGATGAGCGCGTGCGCCTTCTTCTCTTCCTTGGCCTTGCACCACGTGAATTCGACCACGTCCGGGTGGTCTACGTTCAGGATGACCATCTTCGCTGCACGGCGCGTTTTGCCTCCCGAACGAATGGAACCGGCAAAGGCGTCCAGGCCGCGCATGAACGAGACCGGACCGGAGGAGCGGCCGGATGAATTTCCGAGTTTTTCTTTGGAACTGCGAAGCCACGACAGGTTGGAGCCTGCGCCGGAGCCGTACTTGAACAGCATGCCTTCCGTGACCGCCAGATTCAGGATGGAGCGCATGTCGTCGTGCACGGAGTTGATGAAGCAGGCCGAGCACTGGGGTTTCGGGTTTACGCCCACGTTGAACCACACGGGGCTGTTGAACGCCGCGCGCTGGTTCACGAGAATGCTCGTGAGTTCGGCCTCGAAGATGGCGGCGTCGTCTTCCGTGAGGAAGTATCCGCCGCGCCGACCGAAGCCGGTAATCGTTTTGGCCACGCGATCCATGAGCTGTCGTACGCTCGTTTCACGCTCCGGTGTTCCCAGACGGCCGTAGAAGTACTTGGAGACGATGATGTTCGTGGCGGTTTGGCTGTACGTTTTTGGAACTTCAACGCTCTTCTGTTCGAAGACGACCTTCCCGTCTGCGTTCGTGATGACGGCGTCGCGCGTTTCCCATTCGATTTCGTCGTACGGGTGAATGCCGGGCTTCGTATAAAACCGTTTGACGCGAACTCCCTTCCCGTAGACCGGCCCATCCGGCAGAACGTGGGTATCCACGCGATGCCCGAGGAACCGTTTGGCAACGTGCGAAAGGTTGGTGTCGATCAGAGTGACACCGATGACCTCGGTAATCTCTTGGGTCGTGGGGACCACGAGGCCGTCAAATTTCTTTACGAGACGAGACATGACGCTTGAAACGACGCGGCTAACGAAGTGCTCCTGATTCAGGCCCGCGGCATCGAACGCCTTCCGGATGGACTGTTCGAGTTTCTGTGGATCGAAATCTTCCGTACGGCCGTCCCGCTTCTTTACGGAACGAACAGACGTGACGTAATCCCAAATGGCCGTCGCCTCGGCCTTGGGGTCTGTGATTGAGGTTCCCGTTGCGGGGTGTTCGCCTACGCGGGAGGTGGAAGCCTGATTGCTCATAGATCGGGCTCGAGAAATAAAATGAATTTGTTTTTCGGTTTGGGCAGACAGACTCCTCTCACCATCGCCTCCGGAAGGAGCATGGTAATCGAAGTGTCTAAAAGCCCACAACCCAGCGTCGTTTGACGCAGGATGCGGACTCTTGTTCCCAGACCCAGCAACCACTACATCTTGTGGTTACTTTGGAAGTATACCACAAGATGTAGTGTCTAGAGGGGGCTCTGTGGATAAATGGAACAGTTGGCAACAGGCAGTGGTAAGTTGGCAGTAGGCGGCGCCGGTCGACCGTGGATCGAGCCGGTAAATATCGGTTTCCTACCTACTACCTACTGCCTACTTACAGTCCTAAACTCAAATTAATCGCTGGTTTCTCGTCTCCCAGAACGGGATCGATCGGCAATGGGCATAATTGCACTTGTCCCATGCGATCGAGATAGCGGACTTCTTTGTGCACGAGGGCGTACTCGTATACGTCCCGGGTGATTTTGACGTCCTGCAGACAGTAGTCGCGGAGCTTTTGGATCTCCCCCTTTTTCCAGAACTCGACCGCCTGCAGGCCGTGTCCCGTCTTTCCAATGCCCAGGGTGGCCTGGGCAACATCATCGAGCTTGATGCGGAAGCCGAGTCGGTTAGCGATTTCGAACATGATGTCGAGCGTGGGGAGTTTTAAAAGCTCGCCGGTGTAGTACGACTGGAGGCACGGGAGGTCGAACCCGATGATGTTGTACCCGATGATCCGGTCCGCTCGTTCGAGCCGTGGCCAGAGTTTCGGCAGGTCTTCTTCCAGGAACGACTCGAACGTGTCTGTCTCGTAGAAGTAAACGCCGACGAGTGAGACGTCGAGAAGCGAGGGGTTGTACGCGCCGACGTCCTGGAAGGTATTTTTGGTTTCAATGTCGAGCACGATTTCGCGACGCGCCATAGTTGGATTGGGCGAAAACGATAGCATGGTGAAATGGAAATCCCAAATCCAACCCCCATTTCGTCATCCCATTCCGTCATCCTGAACGAGGTCGCCACGCGGAGGATGCAGAAGAACGCGACCCCATGGCGACCGAGCGAAGGATCCATGGTGGTGCGCGTATTTGCCACCTGCGTCAGACCTTGGTGTATCTCATACGCTCGTTATCAAAGCGAGCGACCGCGAGATTCTCCTATTTACACGCCAACCTTCTCCGCCTCTCACATTCGAACTCCGTATTTCAAGCGCAGTCAATCTATGTTCATGCATCCTTAAACCACCATAGATCCTTCGCTCGGTCGCCGATGAGCTTCGTTTTTCTACGAACATTAGTCCGGCGACCTCACTCAGGATGACGGAGAGGTGGGTTGGAATTTGGGATTTCAACACCTATCTCTTCCCCGGCGCCTGCAGCATCTGCGCGTCTCCACCGAGCGGCAGCGGTTCCGGGCCCGGAGGGGTCACGTCTTCGAACACGTCGTCGGCGAGGAGCGGAATGATCGTCCGATACTCCTCGGGTTCCATCCCCTTCCCGCGCAGAACCGTGCCGAGACCGCGAATCGCAGGCAGGTAATACGTGTCATTCGTTCCGTTGTTCCATACGTCGTAGCGCATCCACACGAGTTCGATCGTCTTCAGATGTACCTCAATATTTCCAGTCTCGTTGCCCCACGGCCACACGGGGTTGCGACCGCCTGATTGCAGGCGGCGCTTAGCCGTTTCCCTGTCGATGAGCGGGTAGGACGAGCGTTCCGCGTTCTCGTCCAGTTGCACGAATCCGTTCGCAACCTGCCCGGTCTGCAGATCGATCGCGATGTTAGAAACGTTTACGTCGTTCCCGTAGGAGTCCGCGAGCTTCCGTCCCTCCCGTTCCCCCGGGTAGCTGACGGTCGCCTGGATCGGCCACCAGCACGGAGAAGGGTAGATGGCCGTCTCCGGTTCAGCGCGGATCTTGCCCGAATCCCCGTCCGGCGCACCAGCAGGCGGAGCAATTCCCGGCGATGCCGTGCCAACGCCGGACGGCGCAAGGCCCAGTCGGGGGCTGCCCACCTCGGGTCTGACAGCATCGTTTGTGATGCAAGGCATGGATGAGTCCGTACCTCCGCCCTTCATGAGCGGGTGGAACTGCGGGATGTCCTGGATCACCCCGCCCTTCTTCCGTATTTCTGAGAATCCGTGTGCGTCCATGAATGCATCAGCGGCTTTCATGACCGCGGCTTCGTCGAACGGTGGTTTCTTGCCGCGCTCGCTCTCTTTGATCGGTATCTCCTTCCAAAATGATGCGCTCCGGTTGGCGGCGTCGTACGTCCATGTGAAGCCATCCGCGTCATGCCACTGGAAGTTCGCCATGGTCACGGTGGTGATGCC
>DATMXG010000098.1:0-2012 GCA_035561755.1 Methylomirabilis sp. (SeqCode) | reverse complement strand
GGCTCATCGTTCGCGCGTGGCGTCAGGTCATCCTCGCCACGCTCATGGGGTTGGTGTTGGCCCTCGCCTTTTCACTCGTGCAGCCGCTCCAGTACTCGAGCTCGGTGAAGCTTCTTATCACGCAAACGAATCCGGCGGGCGTGGATCCGTACACGGCCATCAAGAGCACGGAACGCATCGCGCAGAACCTCTCTGAGATCGTGTACACGTCCGGCTTCTTCGCGGCCGTCGTGGACGATGCGTCTATCGACAAGAGCTACTTTCCCACGGATGAGATCACGAAGCGGAAGCAGTGGCAGAGGGCGGTCGCCGTAAACGTGTCGCCCGGCACGGGCGTGATGACGATCACGGCGTACCATCCGAACCGTGATCAGGCTACCTCCATCGCCGTCAAAGTGGCGAAGGAACTCGCGGTGCAGGCGCCCAACTACTTCGGTTTCGCGGTGCGCGTCCAAGTAATCGACGCGCCGCTCCCATCTCGCTTCTTCGCCAAACCAAACTTCATGACGAACGGGGTGGCCGGAGCCGCCGTCGGTCTGCTCTTGGGTCTCGCGTGGGTGTTGTGGCGGGTGAAAGAGTAGACGAAATGACTAATGACTAATATCTAATGCCTAATTACTCTCATAGGAGTCATTAGTCATTTGGCATTAGTCATTAGACATTTCATCCCGTAAATACTGCATAACCCAGCCTAAATTGAGATCTTACGCAGAAATGGTGTACTCCCTTGACAATATGGGAGTTTTTTGATATTGTGGCGAGTCCACTTCACTGGCTTCGGACCCTGAAGCCGCACCGTCGTTGAGCGGATAATCCTCCTTTCGCTCAATTCGCGGGGCGGCTTCAGAGCCTGATCCCTCGCTATCGCTCGGGATGACAATCATGTCGCCTGTTCGTACGCGATCGGATGCAGTCTCACGTAACTTCACACGAAAGATTCTCCCCGCTCCGGCGATGGTGCCGGACGGAACAACGAACACCCGCACCCATCCGGGTGCATCATCACGATGCAGCCGTGGGCTGCGAAGGAGTCGTCAATGACCTTCGGAAACAAATACACCCGGTTCCTCTCCATGTTCCTCGTCGCGTTCGGCCTCGCGGCCCATGCGCCACGATCGGCCCGCGCGGAAGACAGCCTCGCGGTCGTCATCATGCCCGACGAGGTGAACAAGTGCATCGCCGAATGCACGGCCACGGCGCCTGCAAGCAGCGGCGACCTCGACAAGTGCCACACGGAGCTCAAGAGCTGCCAAAGCCTGAACGATGCCTGGTTCCTCGCCTACAACACGCTGGCCGAGAAGTGCGGCGAGCCCAAGGCGACGTCGAAGGACAAGCCGCCTGGGTCCGGGCAGAAGAAAGCCGCACGCCAGACGACCCCCACCGTCCCTCCGATCCCCAAGCCTCCACGGGTCACGGTTGTGATCTGCGAGGGCGGCTCCACGAGAAGCGCGGACGGCAGGTTCTGCGAGTGCCCCGCCGACGGCGGGGTGCCTGCGCGGCTCGTGAGCGACAAGGACGTGCCGGGCGTGAAGCACGCCATGTGCGTGTACACCGTGGAGGACGTTCGCAAGATCGTCGCCGAGCTGAACAGGAAGTTCGAAGCGGTGTGCAAGCCCGGCGATGCCGAGCTCGGACGCCCCGCAGACCTTCAGGTAAGCTGCGACGATACGGGCGCGGACCTGAAGGAGCTCATCCTCTGGTACCGGAGCCTCGTCGGCGGCAAGGTCCCGCTGAACCGCGAGACCTGGATCTTCGTCTACGAGAAGGTCACGGATCTCGACAAGCGGCTCGGCGAGCTCGAGAAGCGCGTCGCGCTGCTCGAGGAGACGCTCTGTGCGCCGTTCCCGGACGAGCCTGCGGCGACCATGAAGGAGCGCTGCACCTGCCCGCCCATCCCGGGCAAGCCGGAAGCCACCAAGGAGGAGCGTTGCGCGCCTCCGGAGAAGGCTTCAAGCGGTCCGTTCAAGGGCGGTCTCGAGTGGGAGCTGTTCGGTGCCGGGTTCTACCTGCAC
>DATMXG010000097.1:0-32454 GCA_035561755.1 Methylomirabilis sp. (SeqCode) | reverse complement strand
GGCGCGGGAGGCGCGGGAGATGGTGGCACTGTCGCCCCTTGAGTCAAATCGGATGATCGAGGCGGTTGCAACACAACAGTCGCTGAAACGGCCGGGGGTGCTCCTGCCGGCTGCAGCACGATGTTCTGCGCCACGACTCCTTCGTCCGATTTCGTGAGGTCAACATCGTGCAACCGGAATGGACGATACCCGGGCGCTTCGGCTGTTACGTAATACACGTTTTTTCGCACGAGAAACGCATACCTCCCAGCCGCGTCCGTAAGCTGCGTTTCAAGAAGCTTGTTGAATTTCGATTCGAAGATACGCACGATCGCACGGCCGAGCGGCCGCCTCGACGTGGCATCAGACACGATGCCCCAGTTCTTCGGCTTCGCGGGCAGGTTCAAGCGACGAAACACGAAATAGATCGCAATCTGCGACAACACGAGAAGAGCAATCGGCACCGTCGGTGCGATCACGAGCGTACCCGCAGAGATCGCAACTCCGCTGAACGCGACACCGTGCTGCAGGCGCAGGAGCGTTTTGCGAAGCAGCACCTGACGAGGCGTTTCCTCAGCAACGACCGGATCGAGTGGAATATTCGGCGTGAGGACCGTGAGTTCGGCCACGGTGACAGGCTCGCCGTGGTACACGTCCACATACTCCACGTCCACCGTGGCGCCTTTCAGGTAGTGCGTAGGGAACAAGTACCCGGGTTTTACGGCTTCGATGCGGTACGTGCCGTGCTTCGCGGTAAATGCGAAACGACCGAATTTATCCGTCACGCGCGACTGAACCGTAAGACCGGTTTCATGATGCAGCATGCGAACGATTGCGAGATCCACCGGCTGCTTCGTGAGTGAGTTGTACACGATTCCCCACCGCTTCCTCTTCCGACGACCGAGAAGCAGGATCGGTTGCGTGAACAGGTACTGAAGGTACGCGAGCGCGTTGAAAAGCGAAATGGCAGATGCCGTATTCACGAGCGTCACCGTGAGGATGGCGGGAGCGGCGATGTTCTTCGTGGCCTGCTGCACGGCCGGTGATTGCAGTACCTCACGGACAACGTTTACGCTGTAGGCAACCTGCTCACCGAGGTTTTGCGTAACCGCGATGATATTTGCAATTGGCGTGGACGTTGGTTGGATAACTTCCGTGGGCGGCAACGGGATGTTAATGAGCTCAATGCGGACGCCGAACACATTCCCGTCCACGTAGACCGGGCTCGTTACTGCCTTCTCGAATCCCGTCTTCGAAACTTCCGCGTAGTACCGGCCGGGCGGCACCTGAAACAGGTACCCGCCGTTCGCGTTCGTTATCAGCGGATTCGACTGCCCATACGCCGCTCCACTCCATGGAACCCACACCCCATCCTGCTGAACGAACAGTGTGACCGTCGCTCCCGGCACGGGCGGAGCCGCCCCAACAAGCGTCGCTTCCACCACCTGCCCGCCGCTTTGAACGGTCAACGTCACCGCCTGCTCAGCCACGCGGCCGTCCGTGAACACGGCCTGCGCCTTGGCACCGTACGCGCCGGATGCGGACGGTGTGGGGATGCTGCCGCTGTAGGCTCCAGACTGTGCGTTGTATGACAGGTTGTACGATGCGCCATTCATCACGAACACCACGATGCTCGGCGTTCCATTCATGGACGACGCGGGGACGCTCGCCACGATGCTCGCACCGGCCAGAACACCGATCTGACCGTTCGCCCCGGGCGCAAGCGGCAACGTTCCACCCGCACCGTACAGGTTCACGGTAATCGTGGTACCCGGCGTGGGCGGGGTCGTAACAACGCCCGGACCGGATGGGACGGGTGGTGCGCCTGGTGTTGGCGGCGGAGGTACCGGAGGAGGAGGCGGAGGTACCGGAGGAGGTGACGTTGGAGTGGGGGGTGGCGGCAATGGCGGCCCCGCTGGCGCGGCTTGCGCGAGCGCGCCGGATGCGAAGTTGCCGTTCGTGTCGTACGCGTACGCACCGTAGTAGTACGTGATCCCGTTCGTCACGGCCGTATCGAGAAACGATATCCCGGTTCCCTGATAGATCAACGTTCCGTCCGTGGGCCCTGTAGGGAACGCACTGGTTGTACGCACGACCTTCACGCCCGCATAGTCGGGATCTGTAGGTAGCGCCCACGTGAGCTGCACCTGGCCGTCGCCCGCCGTGGCCGTGAGCGCTACGTTCGCGGGCGGGGTGATGTCCTGCGTGGTGGTAAACGTGAAGTCCACGGACGTCGCGCTGTTCGTCGAAGCATCCGCAGACGTCACTCTGTAGTGGTACGTGGTGCCGGGCGTAAGGCCGTTGATGGTCACGCTGTGGCTCGTCACAAGCCCGGGAACCGTCGCCTGGCTGCCGTAGGATACGGTCGTTCCATAGTCCACGAGCGACGTTGCCGACTCATCTGTGGTCCACGTGATAACCACGCCCGTGTCTGTAATGTTCACGGCTTGCACATTCGCAATGACGGGCGGCGATGTATCGCACGGCATGGAGAACGTGTAGTCTCCGGAGGACGCCGAATTGCCCGAGGAGTCCGCGGACGTCACCTGAAAATGATACGACGCACAAGGGATGAGACCCGTCAGGCCGACGGTGTGGCTCGTCACGTATGTGGCGTCGCTCACCGTGCCGGATGCGTACCCGATCGCATGACCGTATGCCACGGAGGAGTTCGCGTTCTCGTTCGTCTGCCACGTGATGTCTGCGGTAGTTGGAGACGTTGTAGACGCCTGGATGTTAAAAATTGTGGGAGGAGTTGTATCGCCGCTCCCGCCTCCGCCCGGCGGCGTTCCGCCTCCGCCCGTCGTTGTCGCGGAAACCGTTGCCGTAACAGTCACTTGATCATCGTCCAAAATCGGTACGCCAATGCCCCCGGTATCGTCAAACGATCCGGCTACCGTGAGTGTGTATGCGCCGGATGTCCCCGGATTCGTAATCTGGTTCACCCCGCCAACCGCATCCGTGCCGATCGTCGCGATCACACGATCACCTGCTGCAATCTCCCCGACCGCCGCGTCCGTTGGTGGAGTGAACGTAATCGTCGTTCCGGATATTGAAACGCCCCACACGCCTGCAGCGGCAGCGGCCGCCAGCGTTTCATCCGTTTCCGATCCGGTCGTTGGTCCGTGCGTAAAATCTATGTCACCGAACACAACGGAACCAAGGCTGAAACCGGGAAAATCAATGGTAATCGTATCGCCCGCCGCGTCTACGCCGGTCGGCGTGGTAAATCGGATCGTGTGGTTTGATGCCGTGCTAATCTTGGCTCGACTCATGCTGTCGCTCCGCGCCGTAAGGCTCGCCGCGCGAGCCTGCAATGCCACGAAACCAAAAGCCACGATCAGGGCGATCGCGGTTTTTGCCCGCCACGCGGCGGATGGGATATGGCGCATCATGTCAGGAAACCGCCGGTCGAAGAATCCGGAGCGAAGCCCTTGTCATCCCGAGGAGCGGAGCAGCAGGCTTTGTCATCCCGAGGAGCGGAGCGACGAGGGACGATCCCTACTTCTTCCCCGACCGTTTAAGCGCCGCACGGACGATTAATGTGTTGTACCCTTTGAGAAGGAGGAACATGGCGACGACCGCGAGTGCCGCAATGAGCGTGAGGCGCCACGGAAACACCCAGAATGTCGCCGTTTGAGTGGGGATCGTCGCATTCTTCGATCCGTAGGTCATATCAACCGTGGCCGTATAGCGTCCAAACGCGAAGTTGCGCCATTCGTTCTTCATTTCCGTCCAAAAGCCGCCGGACGGAACTTCCATGGTGTTCGCCCACACGCTGTACACGCGTCGCACGCTTTGCGGAAGAACCGCGGAACTCTTTGGATTTGCTGCCACGCGCGTCACCACGCTGCCGAGCAGGTTCCGGATCACAAGTGTACCGCGCGGTCGGAAGTGAGTGCTACCCAAGTTACGAATGCGTAATTCAAATGTTGCTGGAAGTCGCGAGAGCGTTCCTCCACCCATCAGACGGAATGATTCCACGCGGGCATCTTCCCGAATCTCTCCGGGGACGTTCACCAGAAGAAGGACACCAGTCCTTGAAGCGATCCCGACCCCGGTTTCCGCAGTTTCTGAACCTACGGCGAAAAAAACAGTCGCGTAATGACCGCCGGGTTCCGCGTCTGCCGGGACATTGACCGCAAACGGAAAGTCGGCGGATTCTCCGGGCTGCAGGGTTACGGTGGGCCGATCCACGATGACCCAGGACGCGAGGCCCGTCGGCTCTTTTTCATCGAGATATTCCTGCGCACCATCCTCGCCGGTTGCCACGAAGTTTTGAACGGCGAGCGAGTAGGTTTGGACCTGTTCGGTGTCATTCCAAATTTTTATCGTCTCCTGCTTACTCGTGCCTTTCGCAACATCGAACTCAAACAGAACGGGCGATACGGTCATGGCGCGGACAGCGGAGAGGGGCGCAAGCAAAAGACCCGCCGTGGCCGCAAATGCGATGATGATGCGATGCTTCATATATTGAGGGTTCGGCTCGTAATGGCCGCCCCGCCGGGTGCGCCACACCCCCCGCGTCCTTTAGGGTGGTCGCGGGGGGGTGGCTTGGCAGGACGACGATACGATACTAACCCGTTCGAAAACTGGCTAGAACGACCCGGTCACACGGTAGGTGACGGTCTGCGTGTAGGCTCCGGATTCCGTACCTGCGCTGATGGCCGCGCTATGCGTAACGAGCGTGGTATCCGTGAGGGACGGAGCCACTTCGGGGTTGACAGCGCTCGTCGCATACACGAAGAGGACAGCCCCCGTTGTGGTCGGAACCGGACTCGTGTCCGTGTTGAACGTGGTCGTGGCGTACCCCGCACCGATGCCGGACTCCACTATGCCGGCTACGAAGAGGCCGGAGGTTGCGCTGCGAACACCTGAGTCCGCTGCCGTGAGCGTAGAGATGCCATAGGCCTCCGTGCCGGCTGCGAACGCCGTATCGTTCACGATGTTCGTCATCGTGGCGTTGCCATTGGAATTGAAGTCAAGATCCGCCAGGATGGTGGAATTGAACCCATTCGTTGCATTCGTGGCGATGCGCAACCGGTAGGAGCAGGAACTCACGGCCGTGGTCGACAGCACGCCGAGCGCGCACGTGTTCGTGTTCGCCGTGTCCGCGCTGTTCCGGATCGCGAACGACAGCGTTGCCGGTACGGTCGCCGTCACCGTTACCTGGTTTGCGCCAAGCACGTAGTAGAGCGCAGCGCCGAAGTCGCTCGTAGACCCGCCGCTCGTCAGCACGGCAACAGAGTAGTTCTGCACCGACGTTGCCGAAATCGGGTACGTCAGACAGATGCCACCGGCAGTGCTTGTAGCAACCGACTGCGTGAAGGTTCCCGTGGCCGTTGAGCTCGTCATGGTACTCGTTGCGAACGAGATGTCGCACCCGATCGCCGACGAAAAGAAATTACAGTCGACCGTGGCACAGTTCGTGATCGTATCTTGCGTTGCCGGCGAAACCGTGATCGTGAGCGTGGAGTTCGTGGCGTAGATGCCGCTCGACGTCCACGACGTGGTGATTTCCGTGCTGCCGCCGCTTCCGGCATCAACGGTCCCCACACCGTCGCTCAGCGACACGGTAACGCCGCTCGCTGCAGCCGGAAATTGTGACATCATCATGACGACGCTCGCAATGAGCCCCGCGCTACGAAGAGAAAAACCCTTCTTCATAAAGTTTGTTTCTGAATAATGAGAGATGCCCGCATCGCGCTTGGGCGCCCATGAGACGCCTGTTTGCGGCCTGTCCATCGCCCCTCTCATGGTGGACCAATGGATAAGTCGCACGAAAACGCGTGTGGGTAGAATGATTCCGTTCCCAATCGTGAGTCCTTCGCGATGCCTATTCGAATTCAGCACCTGATGGACTGTGATTTTCGACCTTTCGAGGAACGGCATTGGCGCGGCCCTGTCGGCGCGATTCTGTCGTGACTCGAAGCTAATAATTGGCTGTAGATGTGAACGTGACGATTTGCTGGTAGTTTCCGGAAGGCGTACCGGTGCCGATAGCCAGTTTGTACATGAGGCCTACGCGATCGTTATTCCCGTATGTAGCCGACTCCTGGACCGTGCGCGTGCTCGTTGATGAAAACGCGAAGTCTCCGCCGGTTCCAACAGCGAGGCTGCCCACGACCTCACCTCCATATTCCTCCGTACCCACGGTAACCGTACCGTCGGATACTTTCGTGATCACTGTTGAAGTTGAAACGCGGAGATCACCGTCGGACTGCACCATTACGCTGTACCCATTCGACGCGTTCGTCGTGACATTCGTATGGGTGAACGAGACCTTCCCCGTCGAGACAGATTGTACACCAAGGGCAGCGGTATAACCACTCATGCGGTACACGAAATCGTCACTTCCTCCAGGGCTTGCCGACAAACTCGCCGGTTCACCAGACCAGCTGTCAACAGTGAGCACGGAACCGGTAATATCGGTGATCTTGCCGGTCACGATAAGTTGTGAAAGCCCTTTATCTTCAACGACTCCAATATAGTCTCCTACTGAATAGCCGGAAGCAGACGAGACTGTGACGGTCTTTCCTGCATTGGAAAATGCAGAATAAGCAACTTCTGTGGCATTTTCCTGCGTCCCTATACTGAACGTAAGGAACGGATCCTGTACGTCACCCACGCGATAACCGGCACTAAGTCTGAAATTCGCACTCGTGCTCGTTCCACTTCCGTGTTCGCCTATCGTGTCTCGCAAACGGAAATTTGTGGACGTGCTCGTGTCTTCCCCTCCGATATTCACGGAATCCCAATAGATTTGAAAGTTCGTACTGGTCATTGCGCGTACAGCAAACACGTTAAGTAAACTTAACGCTATGCAGACAAGCGCAACGAGCGATGTTCTGCGCATCATGGCAATAGTATACTACCACACATGCATGTGTTTCTTGAATTTCGCACAACTAGGCGAAAAATCAGGCTTCGTAAAATATACGTAGGCGGCTATGTTGTTATTATATTGTGAACATGTTTGATAAGTTGTTTTGTTTCACGTGAAACAAAACATACTCAGATCCAAAGCAGCTTGAGACCTATGAACCACTATACAAATCACCACATAGTAATCATTGCTTGGGCGTAGGCTGCACGATTTTGTCAGAAACTCCCGTGCGTGCACGAATAGGCGCTTGCTCTCGCAACGACACATTTACATGTACATGACGATGCACCTATATGCATGGTGTCCTCGGAAATACATAAACAGCCATCACAGATTTTCGCGAGCAGATTTGAGGCTACTTTGCGCTCTATGACAATATATTGCCCTCGGATACAACGTCAGAGCGCAATCTCCACCACACAAAGCCCCCGACTAATGTCGGGGGCTTTGTGTGGTGGACCGAGAGGGACTCGAACCCTCGACCTCTGCAATGCGAATGCAGCGCTCTAGCCAACTGAGCTACCGGCCCAATCTTTGGTTTACCAAATAGTCCGCTTTACGCAAATTTCCTTCAAGTACCCCTGTGAGTCAGTATATCTGTTGGCGAAAGTGTTTCACGTGAAACAATTGGAGCTTGGAGGGAATTGAACCCTCAACCAAATCCTTTGTGTGTGGGATCTGCTCTTCCATTGAGCTTCATGCTCGTGGCGTCTCCAGGTGGAATTGAACCACCATCTAGGGCTTAGGAGTCCCTTGTTCTATCCGTTGAACTATGGAGACCTGGAGTGCCTTGTGTCGTAAAATAATTCATTCTCACAAAACAGATTGTCCTGCCCCATATCAATACATGTTCGAATATCGTTATGGTTTCGCAATTTTAATCGCTATTGGCCTCATAGTCAAAGATGGCACTTGATAGACCGGCTATTGAGTTGACGAAGTGGCTGTTGGGGAGTACCTTCTGCCAACAACAGTATGCCAAACAAGAACGCGGCAATAAAGGATCTGCGCAAAAACAAAACACGCGCAGCAAGGAATTTTCGTATGAAGACGCACGTCCGACACCTCTTGAAGAAGGCTCAAGAATTGGTAAAAGAGGGGAAGGTATCGGAGGCAAAGATTGCGGTTATGTCGTTCCAGCAGATTGCAGACAAAGCATCCAAGCATCGAGTAGTGAGCCGAAGCTCCATCAACCGAAAGAAAGCGTCGCTCATGAAATCGTTAGCTGCAGCAAAGTAATTGAAGAAAATCAAACGCCCCTCTCTCAACTTCGTCGCGACGAGACACGTGTACTGCAGCGTTAGTGGTACCGAGCGCAGCCTTGTCATTTCAACGAAGCAGAGAACGGGGTGTTTTGTATTCAACAAGGACTCAACCAAACACACCGACAGATTCGTCAGCGTTTGTGTTTCCGGTCCGAGCCCACACAAACGCCGTAGCCACATCGGCATAACGTGACGGCGCGTCTGTGATTCTCATGCGCACGAGCTTCTGCGCCACGTATGGATGGATACCGGTCGAGAAACCTGCTTGAACGAGTGTGAGCGACCGCGCCTGATGTACGATCATCGCGATGACCGCATTCACATCATCAAATCGGCGCAACGCGGACCAACGATCGGCTCGCGATTGCAGGAATAGATCGATTACGTCGTACACGGTCGGCTCTTTGCCTTGTAATGCGTTGAGCTCACCGCCCGCCAAACATTTGTGAAATTCATTCACGAACAACCATGTATCGCCCTGTGCGAAGGCTGCGAGTGATCTGACGATCTGCGTGTCCGTCATTCCATACTTCGCCGCGTACTGCGTCGCCCACGTGAGGAACAGGGCGGGGGAGAGCGGCGCATGTTCGTATTGTTTGAATTTTTGAAGACACTCAAATGGCTTCACGATCTTCTGCGAAAGTTCACCTTCTTCGACCGTCACAACGATCGTAGAATCCACATCGCGTTCCAGTGATTTGACGAGCGCCTTCTGCTTATCTTTCGAACAGGACGAAAGCAATCCGTCCACGCGAAAAAAACGCCGCGGAGCAAAGAGAGAGGCTGCCGCGAGACTCGACAGGAGCGCGTCAACGCCCTCTTTACCAAACGCCAATCGATCAACCGCGGATCCGGCCGGATCGTACTTCAACTTGAACGCGGCCTCGAGTTCGCGTGCTTTTTCAAGAGCACGGTATGAGTCTTCACCGGAGCACACGAGAAGCATGGCTGGATGATGACCCGATCCCGCTGATGCCGCAACCCGCGTTATCCACATCGACGAATTCACCGCTTCTTGTGACTGAATAGATATGCTTTTTTCTGCCTACCACTCCCGCTTTGTCATACAGAGGCACGCGAAGCGGGCCGTGGAACCCCTTTTTAACCACCTCCTCACACCTCAACTTCTCACTCCTATGCGCCGCCCCTACGACTTCTACACCTACATCATGGCGAGCATGAACGGCACGCTGTACGTCGGCATGACGAACAATATCGTACGCCGTGCACGCGAGCACAAGCTCGGGATGAACAAGGGCTTCACGAAACGATACGGCTGCCATCGTCTCGTATACGTTGAGCACTCACCGTACGTCCTGAATGCGATTGCCCGAGAAAAGGAAATCAAGAATATGAGCCGGGTGAAGAAAGAGGCGCTCATCCGAGAGATAAATCCGCAATGGGCGGATCTTGCAAAAGATTGGGATAAAGAAGGAGCGGACATGCGGCAAGAAAGCGCTTCCACGGCCCGCGCGACGCGGGCCTCTGAATGACAAAATCAAACCTTCTTCATTTCCTCCCAGTTCCTCCCATGCTTCGCCTCGACCACGATAGGAACCCCAATATCCTCCACGTTCTCCATGATGTCGCGAACTGCATGAGCAACCTTTACAACGTCTTTCACGGGAACTTCGAGTAACACTTCGTCGTGGACCTGCAAGAGGAGTCGTGAATCTCTCGAGAGAGACGGGAGCTTGTCCGCAAGCGCTATCAACGCAAGCTTGATCAAGTCGCCCGTACCCGTGCCTTGCACCGGCATATTGATGGCCATCCGTTCGGCTGCGGCACGGAGCTGCGGCATGCCGCTGTTGATGTCCGGGATCGGGCGTCGTCGGCCGAACATCGTTTCAACGTACCCTAAAGCATGCGCCTTGGCTTTCGTTTCATCGAGCCACGTTTTGACTCCCTGGTATGTGTCGAAGTACGCGGCGATGAATTTTTTCGCATCTGCGAACGGGATATCGGCGGACTGTGCAAGACCAACCGGACCCTGACCGTAGATGATCCCGAAGTTTATCGCCTTGGCTGCTCTACGTTGGTCTTTCGTGACCTCGCCGGGAGGTATGTTCCAAATGGCGGCGGCCGTTGCCGTATGAATATCCTGGCCGGACCGGAACGCGGACAGCATCTTTTCGTCTTTCGCGAGCGCCGCGATCACACGAAGCTCAATCTGCGAGTAGTCGCAGCTCAAGAGTTCCATGCCCGGATCGGCAATGAACGCGCGCCGGATCTTGCGGCCGAGTTCGGTTCGGATCGGGATGTTCTGGAGATTTGGTTCGGACGATGAAAGCCGGCCTGTCGCCGCGATCGCCTGATTGAATGTGGTATGGATCCTACCTCCTTTGTCTGCAAGCTCCGGGAGCGTCTCGACGTAGGTAGACAGAAGCTTCGCGAGCTCGCGGTGTTCAACGATGAGGCTGATGAGCGGATGACCGCCCTGGAGCTTCTCAAGTTCAGACGCGGCCGTTGAAAACCCCGTCTTACCGCTCTTGATCCCTTTGGTCGGAAGCTTGAGTTCCTCAAAAAGGATGACGGCAAGCTGGGACGGCGACGC
This sequence comes from Methylomirabilis sp. (SeqCode), assembly GCA_035561755.1. Classification (GTDB taxonomy): domain Bacteria; phylum Patescibacteriota; class Patescibacteriia; order 2-12-FULL-60-25; family 2-12-FULL-60-25; genus 2-12-FULL-60-25. Next base: position 21,770 of record DATMXG010000097.1, on the reverse strand, counting down.
GGGATTAAACGCATGACCGACCAATCGTTCCATCTGTTTCTCGATCTTCACCTTCTCCTCCTGCATCTCCTTTGAGAGTTTTTTCAAATATAAGCTGTCGATCAACACGCCTGACCGCTCCATGTCGCGAAGAATCGGTAGAAGCGGCCGCTCGAACCGTTCCCACACGCGATCCGCGCCCGTGGCGGCCATCTCTTCGCGCTGTCGGACCGTAAGTTCAAGGACGGCCTGCGCTTCGGCCGCCGGACGCGCATCGCCCTGCGGCAGCTGACGGCCCAGCGACTGGAGGGTGAGCGTTTCTAGGTCGAGACTGCGTTCTCCGGCCGCGAGCAGGTGCGCGGCGATGAGCGTGTCGTGCACGACACCTGCCAGACCGAACCCGGAGATCTCGAGTTCTTTCATCGCCCGCTTCGCGTCGTGACAAAGCTTGCCTGGGCGTTCGAGCGACAGGATATCTGCGAGCTCGCGCCTGACAGACTTCGACGAAAACAAGGAGGAGGGGATAGTCCCTTTCTTCCCCGCAAGCCCGAAGGTGATGTTCTGGAGCGACGAGGAACCAAATAGCGACCCCTGTGTCCCGGCAGTCACGACCAACGCGACTTCTTCGGCGCAACGAACGTCGGCAATAAAAGATAGTGCATCTTCTTCGCCGGCAAAAGTTGCGGTTGCCGCATCGGGCGATATTTTCTTGCGTGAACGCTTCCCAACGCCAGCCGGGCGGGCTCCCGCTCTCACGGGAGGCTCGTCCTGATCCCGTCCTTCCTGCGGGAGCCTCGTGATCAACGATCGAAATCCGTATTTCGCCGCAGCCTGAATGAATGCATCGCGGTCGAGCGATGACCTCAAGTCGGCAATCTTCACCTGAACCGGCACGTCCGTCTTGATGTCCACGAGTGAGAGCGCCAGCCGTCCGTTCTTCTCTCCTGCGATGAGCTTCTTCCGTACGCCGTCTGGCAAGTCGGACGTCGCATCGTGCGCCGCCTTGAACACATCTTCAATCGTCCTGAATTTTTTGAGCAGCTCGGTCGCCGTTTTTTCCCCGATGCCCGGCACGCCCGGGATGTTATCGGACGCGTCGCCTCGGAGCGCCTTCCAGTCCACCAACTGCTTGGGTGCGATCCCGTAATCGTCCATGACCTCCTTATCAGTGAAGAGCCGCGTCTCGCTCACGCCTTTTTTAAACGTGAGAACATCCACATGCGGCGCGATGAGTTGGAGCGCGTCGCGGTCACCCGTCACGATGCGGACATCATACCCGTCCTTCACGCCGCGAACCGCGTAGGTCCCGATCAGATCGTCCGCCTCGAAACCGTCGAGTTCAACGGATGGGACGCCCAGCGTGCGCAAGACCTCTTTCGTGGCAGGGATCTGGTCGTAGAGTTCGTCCGGTTGTTCCTCGCGCTGCGCCTTATACGCTTCATACGCCTCATGGCGGAAGGTGGGCGCGGCCGTGTCCCAACAGGCCACGAACAAGTCGGGTTTCTCGTCTCGTAATATCTTGAGAACGACCGACGTCACGCCGTATGCGGCATTCACCACCTTGCCGTCCGGACTCGTGAGCGGAGGCAACGCGTGCCACGCCCGGTGCAGGAGGGCGTTCGCATCAAGCAAGAGAAGTTTCGGTCGCTTCGATGGCATGTGGTGATGGTAACACCGACTGCCTGCCTGGTCAGTAGGAACGAGCCTTGGCAACCAATGTCGAATGACCCATCAATGACCAAACTCCTGTTCAGGAAGCTGTCATAAAAAGCCGGTGTCTGGTGGTCATTGGGATTTGGTCATTGGTCATTTTTTTCGTCAGCCTACCTCAACTGCTGTTCTTCCGATCGTATACGTTGGTACACGGCAGGCTGGTTCGCGATAATAATATCAATGCCAGCCGCAAGCAGCCGGTGCGCTCGACCGCGAGCGCTGCGTGTCCCGAACTGTTCCCACGCCACGGCTTTGAGCCCGTGCGCATGGATCCGATCCACGCGCTTTGACGTCCAAAATCGGGAAAGGAAGCCGACGCCGTAGAGTCCGTGCAGATTTACCCACTCGATAAAAAATCGAAAACGCACCGGCCAGGCGCGCATGAGGATGAGACGGCGGACATCCGGGAGATCATGCGATGCCAGCTCGATCACGTCTTGAGAAAAAGAGGATAGGATTGTTCGATCCCGAAGACCGGTGCTCGTCTTGAGTTTCCGGATCATGAGATCCAGCGCGTCTTTGTCTTTCACTTCTAGGTCGAGCGCAATGGGCGCGGGCACGTTTGCCGTGAGGTCGTCCAGCGTCGCAACCCGCGAACCGTGCCGGAGCGGCACGTCGAGGAGTTCTTTGACCGAGAGGTCGGCTACCTGCCGGATGTCGCCTGCGATCCGACGCAGGTCCGGGTCATGCACGAGAACCGCTTCGTCGTCCCGCGAACAACGGATATCCACTTCGATGCCGTCCACGCCCATGGCAACGGCTCGCCGGACCGCTTCGATTGAGTTTTCGTCCGCATTTCTACCAATCACCCCGCGGTGCGCAAAAATCTGCATGGGGGGTAGGGTAACCCGATGCCGAAGAATCGTCACGCATGAAAAACTACGCTCTTCGCGAAAGGCTGGGTTGTCCTATGGAGGCCTGGGCGGGAATCGCCGCTCCCTCCGTTGGCGGTCCGGGGCGCTGGAGTTTATCCCGAGCGAAGCCGAGGGGCCCGGACGTGCACCGCACGTCCTCTCGCCACCCGTTCGATTCCACGATCGGTCAAATATAAAACTCGATCCGCTGGTGCAGACCGAGTTTTTCTTGGAGGCCTGGGCGGGAATCGAACCCGCGAATAAGGGTTTTGCAGACCCTCGCCTTACCACTTGGCTACCAGGCCGTGTACCGCGCGGATAGTAACAAGCTTCGGGAGTATTGGACAACTCCGGAGACCGTATACCGACGTTTCAACAGAAAGGGAGTCCCGTATGGGGACCCCCTTCTTAGGACCGAGCAGTCATTATGACTGCACCGGCTCCACCACTTCGATCGTCACCCGACGAACGCCGTGCTTTCGTGCCCGCGTGAGGTCATCCATCCAAATATCGACTTTCACGTGATAACGCTTGTTCATGCGATCGTGGACCTCGAATATTTTATCACCGTAGAGTTCCGGGATGCGGATCCTCGTTCCAAATTTAAGGAAGTTCGCAGCCACAATGCCGTCGCGCACGTGTGAACCGTCGGCCGTGATAAACGGCGTGGAGTCGGTCTCTTCCGGACGGGAGGTATAAGCCGTTGTCGGAACGCGAGTGAGGACACGGACCACTTTATGGCCTGTGGCCTGTTCGCGCTCGTCAGCCGTCGGCTCGTCCGGAACCTTAATACCAGGTACCGTGAAGACGACCGCGGCATCGGCATCAGCCTTTTGGACGGCCTGTACGAGCGTCATCGGAGGGATGAGCTCAACGGCGGCCGCCGTGCGCATGGGCACCGACACCAGCATGAACGACACGAGCAGGCCCGTGACGATCACCCGCTTGCATGCCTCATTGGTGATTTGGATCTTGAGGTAGTTCTTGGTCATAAGCTGTTCAGACTGTGCCGTCAATTCGGCTTTACAGTCATGAAAAGGCAGCTTAACATATTTGCCCAATTCTGTCAACGGTTGTACCATCGTTTTTAGCTCAATGAAGCGCATTTTCGTCGAAGGGACGCTAATCTTAGCCATTTTCAGGCATGCGAAGCCCTCGGGCCGGAGATGGTAATGGAATCACCGTCCGAATGATAGACTCGTCAATGTCCCTGCCTGAAATACCCCTGTGCCAATCAAACACCTAAAAATCCTGCGGTCTAAGCTCGCCGCGCATCGCAGCCGGCTCAAGCTGGGCCGCTGGCAATCCATCTTGGTCGGCCTGGCTCTCTTGTTCGGCGCTCTGGCCCTGGTGGGTTTTTTTGTGCTCACCCTCACCCTCGCCTGGCTCTCCCGGGATCTGCCTGATCCAAACTCCCTCCTCACCCGCGACGTCCCGCAGTCCACGAAGATCTTCGATCGGACGGGTCAGGTTCTCCTCTACGAAATCCACGGTGCGGAGAAACGAACGCTCGTAAAGGTCGGAGAAATCCCCGACTCCGTGAAGTGGGCAACCATCGCTGTGGAAGATAAAGACTTTTACAAGCATCACGGCATCTACTGGAAAGGTCTGGTGCGGGCCTTCCTCGTGAACACGCTCCAAGGGCGGCGCATCGGCGGCACCTCCACGCTCACTCAACAATTCGTGAAGAACGCCATTCTCACGAACGAACGGACGATCACGCGCAAATTGAAGGAAGTCCTGCTCTCACTCCAGATAGAGAGGAAGTACACCAAAGATCAGATCCTCCAGCTCTACCTGAATGAGATCCCGTACGGTTCAACGCTCTACGGCATTGAAGCCGCGAGCCGGGGCTACTTCGGCAAGCCGTCGAAAGACCTGACGCTGGATGAATCCGCGCTCCTGGTCGCGCTCCCGCAGGCGCCTGACTTCTACAACCCGTACGGCCTAGGGTCGCGCGGGGACAACCGCGTGTCGCTCGTTCGCAGACGGGACCTCATCCTCGACCTCATGGTCGAACAGGGATACGTCACAAAAGACGCAGCGGAGGAAGCGAAGAAGATCGAGACGCTGAAAAAGCTTATCCCCAAGCGTATCGGCGACATCAAGGCGCCTCACTTCGTGATGTGGGTCCGCTCGCAGCTCGTGGAAGCGTACGGGCAACGGACTGTGGAGACGGGCGGTTTACACGTGGTGACCACGCTCGACTGGCGACTCCAACAGGCAGGGGAGGAGGCGGTGAAGAAGGGGGTTGAAAAACGGGGTGAACAATATAAGTTCACGAACGCCGCCCTCGTCGCCCTCGGCCCAAAGGACGGTCAAGTACTCGCCATGGTCGGCTCAAAAGACTTTTATGATGAGGAACACGACGGTCAGGTAAATGTGGCGCTCCGGCCGCGTCAGCCCGGTTCGAGCATGAAACCGATCGTATATGCAGCCGGGTTCATGAAGGGTTACCTACCTGAGACGACACTCTGGGACGTGAACACTACGTTTAAGACTGAAATCAAGAACTATAGCCCGAAGAACTACGATATGCGGGAACGGGGTCCCGTCTCGATACGCATGGCGCTCCAAGGTTCGCTCAATATCCCGGCCGTGAAGATGCTCTACCTCGTGGGCGTAGGACGCGTCTTGGACCTCGCTGAACAAATGGGATACACGACCTTCGACGACCGGAGTCGCTTCGGTCTGTCGCTCGTGTTGGGCGGAGGCGAAGTAAAACTCCTCGAACACGCGGCTGCATTCGGGGTCTTTGCCACGGAAGGCGTGCTGCAGCCAACGGTCGGTATCCTGAAGGTGGAAGATGCGCAGGGAAAAACGCTCGAAGAGTGGAAGCTTAGCGACGGGAAGCGCGTGATCGATGCTCAGATCGCGCGTCTCATCTCGAGCGTCCTTTCAGACAACGCCTCGCGCGCGTACGTGTTCGGCGCTGGGAATGCGCTCACGCTCCCAGACCGCCCGGTCGCTACGAAGACGGGCACCACGAACAACTTCCACGACGCATGGACCGTGGGATACACGCCTTCTCTGGTCACCGGAGTATGGGTGGGAAACATGGACAACGCGGAGATGAAGCGTGGCGCGGACGGATCCGTAATCGCCGCGCCGATCTGGCAGACGTTCATGAAAGAAGCGACGAAGGATTCCCCAAAGGAAACGTTCACGCATCCCACTCCGCCGGATACGGCCAAGCCTGTTCTCCTCGGTAAATCCTTCGAGAAGAAGGTGAAGATCGACAAGGTGTCGGGTAAGCTCGCCACGGAATTCACGCCGTTGGACCTCGTGGAAGAACGGCCGTTCTACGAAGCGCACTCCATCCTGTACTACGTGGATAAAGACGACCCGCGCGGCCCGGCGCCTTCGAACCCTGCGGCGGATCCGCAGTTTGGCAACTGGGAATCCGCAGTGAAAGCGTGGGTGGAGCGGGAACAGTGGCACACCACGAGCACCGCGCCGACCGAGACGGACGACGTCCATACGGCCGCGAATCTCCCGCAGGTAACAATCCAAACCCCGGTTCAAAACGCCACGCTCTCCTCGCGCCAGTTCACGATCACCACATCGGCCGCGGCACCGCGCCGGATCTTGTCCCTCACGGCCAAGGTTGAAGGCTACGTGGTCGGCACGAACTACGGCGGAACGGGAGACCTCTACGCCGTTCTCCCCAACGCGCTCGAGAAGGGCTTCCACGAACTCACGGTTGAAGCGCGCGACGATGTGGGCAACACCGGCAAGGCGACGATTACGATAAACCTCACGGCAGACCCGGCGCCGCTCACCGTCACCGTCACGGATCCCGCTCCCGGCTCAAAAGTCTCCCTCTCATCCTTCCCTCGAAGCGTGACTGTGACCATCAGCGACCTCTCAAACATCAACAAAGCAGACATGTACGTGCAAACGCCGCAGGGCGGAACCCATCTCATCGGATCGGACATCAAGCCGTCGAATAACCCCCTCACCTTCACCTGGTCCTCGGTCCCAAGCCCCGGGACGTATGCGCTTTTCACAGTGACCACAAACGACGGCGGCACGCAGATAACCGGGGATAAGACGATTGTGACGGTGGAATGATGTGACGGCGCCCGGTCCCCTGTAGGGACGCACTGTGTGCGCCCCGAACGAAACAGAGTCGAGCTGGACCAAAAACGGGGCGCAGATGATGCGACCCGTTCGTCTGTTTCGTCGCGCGCGCAGTGCACCCCTGCGGAGCAGGGCTCATTGCCGAATCGGCATCACCAGGTACCGATAGGCCTCGACCTTGTCGCCCTCGGGCAAGACCAGCATCGGGCTCATGGCGTCATTCAGGGATAATTTCACTTTGGGCGCGACGAGGGCGGCGAGACCGTCTCCTAGGTACTTGAAATTGACCGTTACGCTGTTCGTTTCGCCCGTCATGTCACCCGAAACGGCTTTGGACGTCTTCCCAGTCCCCTGATCTGCCGATCGAACCGTGACCGTCCCGTCTGCGGGCTTGAACTCCAGGTGGACATCATACAGGCCCTGCCGGGAAAAAAGCGCTGCGGCGCGCACGGCTTTTTGGAACTCAGCCCGATCTACGACTGCCGTGGTCTTGAAGTGATCCGGGATAATCTGATGGTAATCGGGAAATGATCCTTCAATGAGGCGTGAAATGAGCTCGGTTTGTCCGAAGGTCACCACGAGCTGATTCTCGGTCGTGGCCCATTCCACGCTTTCCGGAACACCTAGCTCATCCTTGTACGACGAGAGGATGCGACCGATTTCAAGCATGGCGCGGGAGGGGATAATGAGTTTCGTCTCTTCTCCTCCACCTCCCGAAAGCGCGACGATACGTTCGGCGAGCCGGTAACTGTCCGTTGCCACGAGCGCCGCCTTTTCTTTGCCGGACTTCCCGCCAATAAACACAGCGACACCGGAAAGCTCTGGACGCGATTCAGAAGTAGAAACAGCGAAAACCGTTTGACCGATAGCTCGTTTTAAATCTTCCACGTTAAACGTAACGCCTTTTGCTTTTGCGAGCTTAGGGATTAACGGAAATTCATTCGCTGGAAGCCCGCGTATGACCGTCTCTTGGCTCTCTGCCATAACCTTTAACCCTTCATCGTTCAGCTCAAGCTCAACCTTCCCCTGCGGAAGGAGTGCAACGAAATCCAGGAACAATTTAGCTGGCACCGTATACTCTCCTTCCGAATCCGTCTTTCCTCTCACGGTCGTGCTTACCGCCATCTCCAAATTCGTTGCTGATAGCTTTAGGTTTCCTCCGTCTGCTTTCAGAAGGACATTCCCTAACACAGGAAGGTTGATGCTCTTCCCTGTGACATGACTTACCACGGTCAACCCTTGAATCAGATTTTCTTGTGTGCAGGCGAACTTCATAGCTTCCGAATAAATAGATAGAAGAAAGTGATAGAGACAGTAAGTGGTGTGGAGGAGGGGGATAAGTGAGAAAGCTGAGGCAGGGAAGGCGTGAAGGGTAAAATGTTATGCACGCGGCGTTGTGAGTTGAGTGGGGGTGGCTGTGGATGAGTGACTCGTTCTATTGTCACTCCACATGCTCGTGGCCGGCGTTCACATGTCCTGTGGACAATGGTTTACGCTGATTGGTCGCTGTAGATTTTTTCACGCAAGAGCGCAATATCCCGTTTGAGCTGCTCATCTTCTTTAAGCAATCCGGAGATTTTTCCGCAGGCATGGATTGCCGTGGTGTGGTCGCGGCTGCCCACATGCGTGCCGATGGCGGGGAAGGAGCACTTCGCATCTTCACGGAGCAGGTACATGGCAACTTGGCGTGGGAAGGCGAGCCGTTTTTCCCTGCTTTTTCCCAGCAATTCATCAAGCGGGACGTCGTAGTACACGGTGACGATCTCAATCAGGCGTTTGGGGGTGATGTTCCGTTTCGGGACTGACGGGAGGAAGCTTTGGAGCAGGTTTTGGACCGTCTCCATGCTCGGCTGCATGTTTTTGAACTGGTGGTAGGCGATAATCTTATTCAACGCCCCCTCGAGTTCGCGGACGTTCGACTGAACGGTGCCGGCGATGGCCCGCAGAACCTCGGCCGACAGAGGGTAATTCTTCCCCAAGCACTTCGCTTCAAGGATCGCTACGCGCGTTTCAAAGTCCGGCTGTGAAACATCCGTGGTCATGCCCCACTCGAAGCGGGAAAGGAGCCGGCTCTCGATCGCCTGGATGTCCTTTGGCGAGCGGTCGCTCGTGAGCACGATCTGCTTGTTCAGCTGGTGAAGGGCGTTGAATGTATGAAAGAACTCCTCCTGCGTTCCCTGCTTTCCGGAGATGAACTGCACATCGTCCACGAGGAGCACGTCCACCGTGCGGTAGGCATCCTTGAACTCCTTGGCGCGGCCGCCACGTACGGACTGGATGTACTCGTTCGTAAATCGTTCGCAGGTGAGGTAACGGACAGTCGCTCCGGGACGGGACGAGAGGACGTGATGGCCGATGGCTTGCAGGAGGTGTGTCTTGCCGAGGCCGACGCCTCCATAGATGAAGAGGGGGTTGTAGGATTCGCCGGGGTTGGCGGCCGCGGCCATGGCGGCGGCATGTGCAAGCTCATTACCCTTCCCCACGATGAAACTTTCGAATGTATATCGTGGGTTTAGCCCGATATCCCCCATCGTTTCAACTTGCGGCATGGACGACGAGGCCGACGACGTCATGAAGGAGCTCGGGACGTCCACCGCAGAGATCTCTGCCGTGATCATGACGGATGGCGTTTTCATCTCCACGCGGTACGCGGCTTCACGCACCGCGTTTGAGGTGACGTGGCGGAGTGCTTTGATGATGGCCTCATGGTACTTCTTTTCAAGCCACGCTTTTGTGAAAGTGTTCGGGACGGAAATAGTCACCCTTCCGTTGTCGAAAGCGGAGATCCCGGTGTTACGGAACCACGTTGTGAAGTTTGCCTTGCTGAGCGTGAGCTCGAGTTCGCCGAGCGCGGCGAGCCAGATGGCTTGAAGGTCCATACAGACGTGGGCGGTTGAGGGTGAGTGATTTGAAATCGCAGGTATGATGTCAACAGCGGCGCAAGCAACCGTCAAATGTGTGGATGAATTGTGGAGAAAGCGCACACGCCTGTCAAACACTGGGAGAAACGGAGTTTGGCTATGTGGAAAGGAAGATAGCCTCCGCACCGAGCCCCGGGGGCATGCTGGGGTCGCACGCTTGTCATTATTCGTGTAACCTGACACTATCCCGCAACCATTCATATGCCGAAACGAACATACCAGCCGAAAAAGCGTCGCCGTGCGCGCGTCCATGGGTTCCGCGCCCGTATGCTGAAGAAGCAGGGGCGGAAGGTCTTGGCTCGCCGTAGGGCGAAAGGACGGAAAGCGATTGCCCTTCGGAAAGGGAAATAAACTTCCATAAAGGCTCAAGGGAGGTATTTTTCATTTGGCATTTAGGGGATCGCCTCTATCTGCAAAATACGAAACACCTTCCATGAGCCCGTCCTGTTAATGGTAAAATCGCTCCATGCTCCCGCGCCTGTACAGACTTCGGCACGAGAAAGATTTTGCCCGTCTTTCCGTGAAAGGCCGTCCGATGTACGGTCCCTTCTGCATCCTTCGCGCATGGAAGAGCGGGTCGATTCCATCAAAGATCGGATTCGTAGCATCAGGAAAAATTTTTAAGTCAGCCGTGTCACGAAACCGCGCGCGTCGACGCCTGCGCGAAGCATTCCGTCCGCTCTTAAAGACGGTGCCGCCCGGGTATGACATGACGTTCGTGGCCAAGCCCGAGGTGTTGAAGGCGGACTTCAACGAAATCCGAGCAACCCTCGTCCACCTCATTGAGAAGCTGCCGGTCGAGCTTGCGCGACCATGGAAGCGTTTGCCTAAGCCGCCGCGAAGTCGGAAAGGGGAGATCGGGTATGCGAAGGTTCTCGGCGTGCCGCGCCCTCCACCGAAGCCACCGCAAGAACGAAAAAGCATTTAGCCTTTCGCGTTTAAGGGCGCCCCTTAAATGCGAAATGCCAAATGCTTGGCGTCATTCGTACCATCCTCCACATTCCGCGTCGCCTTGGTCAGTCGCTGATCGTGGTATACCAGTACACGCTGTCACCAGACCATGGCTGGATGTCGCGTTTTGTTAAATATCGCGTGTGCCGCTACGAACCGACCTGCAGCGAGTACGGATACGATGCCATCGGCAAATATGGCCTCGTCCGCGGGTCCTTCATGGCCGCATGGCGAATCTTGAGGTGCAATCCGTGGTCGCATGGGGGCACGACCCGGTGAAGTAGGGGCGGGTCTCAGACACGCCCGTACAGCAACATTCGCCCCTACGACCCGTCTCCTGCTCTCCCATCCTTTCCTACGGCAATTCAACAATCTTCAGTCTCGACGTCGCGCCTTTCACGATCCGGATCGTGCTTGGCGCGCAATCATACTCCTCCGCGAGGAGACAGATGAGCGCCTCGTTCGCTTTCCCGTCGGTCGGAGATGCTGCGAGACGGACCTTTAAGGCACCGAGCTCGCGGCCGACGACCTCTGTCTTCGATGAGTTCGGGGTTACGCGGACCGTGATGCGTTTCATGGCCGTGTGACGCGGAGCACCGCGGATGCGATGCCTGGGGTGCACATAACAATGTCCGGTTCGCCCATGGCCCACGGTTTTCCCTTGGTCGTCACGGCTCGGCCGCCCGCTTCTGTTACGAGTAACGTTCCTGCGGCGACATCCCAGTCGTGCACGCCGTTTAAGATCGCGTAGTCTGCTCGGCCAGACGCAACCCAGATGGATTCCACGACCGCCGCGCCAAGCTTTCTCGTTGAACGGGAATTTTTCGTCAGCGTCGGTTCGATCCGGCGGTACCGGCGGTACGAACCCCCGTCGTACCCGAAGCACATGAGTCCGATCGAGTCAGCGAGGTTTCGCGTCTTCGACACATGCAGTCGCATTCGTCCCATCCATGCGCCGCCTCCTTTCACGGCATGGTAGCGGTGTTTCAAGACGGGGAGTGAGATGACGCCGAGGACCGGTTGCCCGCGTTTCACGAGCGCAAGGGAGATGCCCCAGAGCGGGAGACGAGCCGCGTAGTTCGTGGTTCCGTCGAGCGGGTCCAAGACCCACGCGAGATCCGCGTGTTGCACCGCCCGCTCATCAATCGTTCCGCCTTCTTCAGATAAGACAGGAATGTCTGGCGATAGTCGCTTCAAAACTTTGATGATGGCGTCATTCGACCGTTTGTCCGCCTCCGTCACGATCTCGTGGTATTTCTTGAACCCGTACGTCTGCGTGTGGTTCACGTTGAAGTAACGGAGGAGTACGCGCTCACCGGCGCGGGCTGCGCTCCATGCCGCTTTGAGCCACTGCTTTTTATTATTGGCCATACGGTGATAATAGCACTTACGATGCCTGTCGCGCCTTTTTCAGAAACGCCAGATCTTTCGCGACTTCGTCGGGCTCGGTTTCGAGGTACAAATTGATATCCTTCCACGCCGGGTGCCTTACAAGCTCTTTGAACCCCTTCGCGCCGATGAAGCCGTCGCCTAGGTGCTCGTGCCGGTCTTTGTGCGCACCGAGTTCCACTTTAGAGTCGTTGCAGTGACTCATCTTGAGACGCTTGAGTCCGATCGTCTCGTCAAACTTTTTCATGGTCGCGTCGATCGCTTTCTTATCACGCAGGTCATACCCGCTCGCGAACGCATGCGCCGTGTCGAAACAAACGCCAACGTCCGGGTTGTCGACGCCATTCAATATCTCAGCGACTTCTTCGAACGTATCGCCGATGATCATCCCGGCCCCGGCGGAAATTTCAATCAAGAGCTTCGTGGTCCCACTGTACCCGTCGAGCAGCCGTTTCATCGTTTCGACTACGAGCTGCGAGCCTTCCGGCTCACCCACGTCCTTCGCGCTCCCGGGGTGGAACATCACGTACGCGGCGCCAAGGACTGTTCCACGTTCCAGCTCCTCGCGTACGATGCGCCCGGAGTTCATTCGGATCGTCGGAGCACCGCTCGCGAGGTTGATGTAGTAGGGGGCGTGGATGACCCATTCGGACAGTCTCCCGGTTCGGCAATTGTCATGAAACGAAGCTACGACGGTGTCTGTCAGCTTCGGCGCCGGTCCACCCTGAGGTGAACGGCTGAACATCTGGAAAATTTCACATCCGATCTTGGCGGCGTTCAGCGGTGCATTCTGTACGCCGCCGGCGATGGATACGTGAGCGCCGAACTTCATACGTACACTGAGTCTCACATGAGCGAAAACAGACGAGGCGGCGCATGTGCCGCCTCGTCTGTTTCAATGGCCGTGTTCATCGTGACCGTGTTCCCGTGTTCTACGGGGGACGTAGTTGCGGATGGCCTTCTGTTTCAGCGTCTCGAGCGTTTTCTGGTTGCGGAGCAAAATGGCCACGTACTCGCGATACTCTGGTGAGGTTACGCGATCGCGCGTCTCTGTATCGTCCGGCTTGATGCCCGCGAGGATGTGGTCGATCTCGTGATTCACCTCTTCGTCCGTTACCTTCACGCCTTCACGCTTGGCGACCTCCTTCACGAGGGTTGCCGCCTTGATGCGACGGATGGCCTGGGGCACGAAATCAAGTTTGAGCTCGTCCGTCGTCTTCTTTACCGACGCGAGGTAATCCGGCCACTTCATGCCGCGCTCTTCGACCGAACCCTCGAGTTCATGGAGCATCTTCCGTACCTCCTCGTTCACGAGGAGGTCGGGGATGTCACTGAACAACGAGGCGTCAATGAGTTTGTCCAAGAGCTCGACTTCGCTCTTTTGCCGTGCGCGCTCCTCTTCTTCCGCGGTGATATTCTCCTTCAAGAGTTTCTTCAGGGCGTCCATGGAGGGCTGGCCGAGCGATTTCGCAAATACTTCGTCAAGTTCCGGGAGCTCAAGCTTGAACACGCTCTTCGCTTTCGCCGTAAAGTCCACATCTTGGCCGGCGAGGTGCTTCTGGTAGTGACCTTCGGGAAATTTTAGCGTGAACGACCGCTCTTCTCCTTCTTTCACGCCCATGAGCTTGTCCGTGAAGCCGGGGATGTAGTGATCCTCGGCCATGAAGATGCGGTAATCGCGGCCCGCGCCGCCCTCGAGTTGCACCAGGTCCTTTTTGATGTCGAGGTCGATTACCACCAGATCCTGTTTCGTGGCCGCGTCGCCGGAACGGACCTCTTTTGTTTGCATCTTCCGGAGATCGGTGAGCGCACGGCCAACATCCTCTTCTGTCACCGTGCGTGCGGCGAAGTCCACGAGCGGCTGGGATGTTTCCGCCAGTTTGGTGACTTTAGGGGCCACCGGGGCGATCACGGTGAATTCGATGTCGGCTCCCGGCGTAAGTTTATCCACCTGTACTTCAGGTGAACCCACGGTGTCGAGATCCTGATCAAGTACGGCACGGAGGTAGTGCGAACGCACGATACGTTCGAGCGCCGCTTCCCACACACGCATCTCTCCGAACGCTTTCGCGACCTCTGCATATGGCGCGTTGCCCGGACGGAACCCGGGGATGGGTTTGGCGTCGCTCATGGCGCGCACAGTTTCGTCCAAAAACGGCTGCGCTTCTTCTGGGGTCACGCGAAAGACGAGCTTCGCCTTCGAGCCGGGAAGCAGTTCAACGGACGTTTGTTGCATACGTGTGGCGAGGGTACAGGCGGCTTGAGTGTGCGTCAATGGTGGCGCCTGAAGAAAAATTCTAAATATTGGCCGGTGACCAAATCCCAATAACCATCAACGTGAATGACGGGCCTGTATTGGTTATCGGATATGGCGTGTCCAAGTTGGGAAACCGAAAGCCTATCGAGTGTACGACAAAGGGTTCGCCCTCTTCCCGTCCACATACACTTCGTAGTGGAGGTGCGTCCCGGTGGAACGGCCCGTGGTGCCGACCATGGCGATCGTTTCACCCTTGCGGACCACGTCGCCAACTTTTACGAAGAGTTTTGATGCGTGGGCGTAGCGTGTCATTACGCCATTCGGCGCCTGGATGACGATCTGGATTCCATACCCCCCTTTATTCCAGCCGGCTTGTACCACCCGGCCATCGTGCGATGCGTAGATGGGGCTTGAATAGTCGCCGTCGATGTCTACACCGGTATGGCGCCAGCCGTAATACTGCGTGATTACACGGCCGCTCGTGGGCCAGAGGAGTTTGGAAAGCGGGGAAACGGTGGTATCGGCGTTTGGGGGTCGCGGTCCGGGACGCGTGGGAACGGGTTCGTGCACGGCAACCGGCGCGACGTACGGCGGTCGGCCGCCGGGCATCACGATTTCGAGGCCAAGCGGCAGGGATTCATCAGGCACGAGCCGGTTCACTCGAATGATTTCGTTCACATCCGAGCTGTATTTCGCGGCGAGTGCGATGATGGTATCTCCTTTCTTTACGCGTATGAGCACACCTGAGACCGGTGGGATCTTGAGCGCATCACCCGGACGCAGGAACTGAAACTCTGTCCGGCTGTTCGCCCACAGGATTGTTCCCACATTCACGCCGAATCTGCGTGCGATTGTGGAGAGCGTGTCACCCGGCTGCACCACATACGTCTCGATGTTCATGCGAGGTGCGGCGGGTGCATTGGGTTCACCGGGTTCGTGTGGTGTCACGCCGGCCAGGAGCGTCCCTGGAACGGAGAGCGCAGTGATGGGCGGCGGTTCGTTTTCGTCGTAGTCAAAGTCAATATCCGGGAACGCGAGAAGCGATGAAGGCCCGGTGTAGCGCGAATCACGGATAAGGAGTTCGGGTTTCACCTCCTGCTCGGTGCTCCGCATTTCACCATCGGTCACCATGGCATACAAGATACTCTCTTGACCCGCGTCCTGGGCGTTTGCTTGGCGGCCCGCAAGGTTTAGTCCCACGGTCGCGACCGTGATGGACACGATGATGAGGTGGAAGAGGTAGCGGTTCGTCACGAGGATCAGGAAGAATCCGCGCGCCGGTAGCGTGAGGCGTCGTGAGCGCAGCTTTGCAAACATGAGGGCCCGGTACACGGGCAGGATGAAAACGCGCGCGACCATACGCCCGAGGAGGGCGGCGGTGCGCGCGACGGTTGGCCAGATCGCCTCGATCACCCGCTTCGTTCCATGCAGGGCACGGAGCGCGATGCGGGAGAGGAGGATCCGGGAATTATTGGAGTGCTCGTTCATGGGAGTTGCGTACGCAGCATGAGCTTGAGACGCCGAGACCCTGTTATGTACAGGGCCGTTTTGAGCCGCAATACGTTAGCTGATCGGGGTATGGAGGTCAAGGCTCCCTTATTGATTATTTGGCTCTGTTAAGCGGATTATTGCGCATCATCCGCTAGGTTGAGCGGTTACTGGGGTGAGGAGCTGGGAACTGGGAACTTGGACGTGTTGTTGGGGTTTACGCTGCGGATATGCCCGCCGATAAGGTGCGACACGACGACGGTCAGATCTGCCAAACGTACGATGTGATCCGGAGCAAGATATCCAACGTCCTTCGCGATAAGCAGCTGATTCTGAATTTCATACAGTGAACTTTGTGCAAGGCTGTATCGGTACGCATTGTCGTTAGGTGTACGACGGCCGAACCCCTCGGCAATATTGCTGGTTACAGAAACGCCGGTTCTCCGTAGTTGATCGGATAGTCCATATTGCTCATATTGCGGGAACGTCCCCACATGCTTGTAGATTTTTATAAAAAGTTCACGCCCATTCTTCCAAGCTCCCAAATTCGTGGGTGATATGATCTTACTCATACAATCATAAGTCCCCAATTCCGAATTCATTCGCTCACCTGCCTGTACTGCAACGCCTCCGCCACATGCGCGATCTCAACCGTCTCCATCCCCGCGAGGTCTGCGATGGTTCTTGCCACTTTCAAGATCCGGAAGTAGGCGCGGCCGGACAATTGGAACCGATCAATGGCCTGTTCAAGGAGTGCCCTGGCATCCACCTGCGGACGGATGAGCATTCGGATGAGTTCTCCGGAGAGTTCGCCGTTCGTGAGGACGCCGGTTCGTGCCATGCGCGTTTTTTGAACGTTACGCGCATTCGCCACACGCGCACGGATCATCGCCGACGTCTCGCCCGGGTTCAGAGCAAGTAGCTGTTCTGTCGGTACTTTCGGAACTTCGATAAGCAGGTCAATGCGGTCCAGGAGCGGACCGGAAATGCGCTTGCGGTAGTTCGACGTTTGGAGCGGCGAACATGTGCAGCGTCTGCCTGGGTCGGACGCATACCCGCACGGGCATGGGTTCATGGCTGCAATGAGGATGAAGCGTGCCGGAAATTTCACCGTCTGCTGGATGCGCGAGACGGTGACGGTCCCGTCCTCGAGCGGCTGCCGGAGGTTTTCGAGGACTGGCCTTGCGAATTCCGGAAACTCATCAAGAAATAATACGCCGCGGTGTGCGAGCGAGATTTCACCGGGCCGCGGTATGGTTCCGCCGCCCACGAGAGATACACCGGAAGCCGTGTGATGTGGTGAGCGGAACGGCCGCTCGGTCATGAGCCCGTCCGAACCGAGGACCCCGGCCACGCTCCAGATCCTCGTTACCTCGAGCATCTCGCTCGGTTCGAGCGGTGGGAGGATGGATGGGAAGCTGCGTGCGAGAAGCGTTTTTCCGGATCCAGGCGGACCCTGCATAAGCACGTTGTGCCCGCCGGCGGCTGCGATTTCGAGCGCACGCTTGGCATGTTCCTGCCCGCGGACGCACGAAAAATCCGTATCTGGCGTCTTCACGCTGTCATGGACCGTGAGTTCGCGCGTGGGCGTGACGGGGATGTCAATTTCGCCACGGAGGTAAGCAACGACCTGTGCGAGACCCGTTGCACCGCGGACATCAATGCCCGGAATGAGCGCGGCTTCGGCCGCGTTCGCTTCCGGCAAAACGATTGTGCGGAGCCCGCGATCTCGTGCAAGCGCGGCAAGCGAGAGCGCTCCTGTGACCGGGCGCAGCGTTCCGTCGAGCGCGAGCTCTCCGGCGAGGAGCGTTTGGTCGAGGCGCGCAAGCCCCGAATTCCGCGTGCTCGCATTCAACGCAATCGCGATCGGCAGGTCGTACAGCGTGCCGCCTTTTCGGAGGTCTGCCGGTGCCAGGTTCACCACCTTATGCATCGTTGGGTGCCGGAGTCCGGTCTGCTTGAGCGCGGAAAGTACGCGCTCACGCGATTCCTGGACCATCGCGTCCGGGAGTCCCACCACGAAGAACTGGTTCCGGCCCGGCCAGGAGTCGGCCTCGACCGTCACGAGCTGCGCCTCGAGCCCGATCACGGATCCGGTGAGCGTTCTGGATGTCATACTCCAGTCAGTCTCACGGACAGGCTTGGCGCGCAAGTCGCATCAAAAATCGCAACGTTGAGGCACGTAACGGCACGTTATCCACACACGACCAAGAATCCAGAGGCTGTCGTACGGGCGGGTCATAGACCCGCCCGTCCAATTATTGAGGAGATTCGTCGTCTCAGATCGGCCTCCTTCGGGTCTGCAGCACGATGAGACTTCGGCTTTGCCTGGGAAGGACGGGTCTATGACCCGCCCGTATGACTGCTTCGGGGTTGCATGGCAGCGAAAAAATCCCCTGCACTGGGCAGAGGGTCGGTTTCAGGTGTGCATCTGCTGCCCTGTCCCTCGCGCAATATCCATTTGGTCGTCGCGTCGCTTGAGTATGAAATACGAAACCGCACCCAGGACGATCGCGATGTCCGCGAAGTTGATGGCGCTCCTGCCGAATAAGAGAATCCAGTCGAATACGAATCCCTGTACTACCCGGTCGTAGAGATTCCCCGTGGCGCCTCCGAGGAGGATTCCGAGCGCTCGCGCCTGCCCTGGCTTACCTTCTTGAATCGCTGTCCATGCGGCACCGAGAACAAGCAGGATCACAAAGGCGGTAACGGTAACAGTAACGGCGATTGGTAGCGGGACGTTCGCGATGATTCCGTAGTTCTCATGACGAACGAGCGTAACGACGCTATTCGTCGCGTGCGTCCAGCTGGGCGGAACTGATTGGAAAAATGCCTTCGTGGCACGGTCGAGAATAAAAACAACTACCGCCACTTGGGCGGCGTTGCCAAGCGCGGCGAAGTTTATACCTCCTGCGTGAGAGCCTTTTTGCACTGGATGCATGACGACGACGTGGGGCGCGCCTCGAGCCGCTTCAGGTCGATCTCCTTGTTGCAGTACTTGCAGATGCCATACTTGCCCTTCTGAATCGCCTCAAGTGCCTTGTTCGTGTCACGTAATTCCGTTTCAAGCTTTGCTTCGAGGCTCAAGTCATCGGAAAACTCGGCAATCTCCATGGCGTTGTCGTCGTCAGAGTTCGATCCGGACTCTGGGTAGATTGCGTCGTAGTGGTTCGGGCGCTTGGGGTCCTTGCGTCCGATGTCGCCCAAATCGCGCTCAAGGCGGGATTTTTCCTCCTCGAGTTTGGTATGTTGCACTGCGATGAATTCTGGCGTCAGCATACGGGCGGTTCCTTCTATAGGTGTTAGTCTAGCCGGAAGAGGTTCGTGAATCAAGAGTCGGGGCATGGTCGCTGAAGGGTGAGGCTCAGGGGTCATTTCAGGATGTCAGGAAGTCAGGGGTGGGCCAAGAGCTGTTACAGGGTCGCTGCGTCGTCGAAATGCCCGCAGCGTGGCAGCCACATGTAGAAACTCGAACTCCACACCCGACTATCCGACGTCCTGAAATGATCCCTGCTCCCGCCGATATTTAGCCAAAAAGAAGAGGGCCTCTGAAATCGCCCGAGATGCATGATGCGCAAATGTGGCGTCGAGGCCCTCAGGCTTGGACGCTGATCAGGTTCGTGCCGTCGTGTTGGCGGTGCATGGGGTGCCCGCGCTGACACGAAAGACGATGGCTGATACGTATGACGTCTAAGCCTACGAGGAAGGAACTGCTGCCTGGACCCGCTCCTGGCAGGGCCCTGATTGGGTCATTGACCCATTTTGAGGGATGCCGAAGAGGCTTTACGTTGTGGTTTTTGGTTTCTATGAACCCCACACGTGTCGTGGAGTCGGGGAGAGAGTCCGGGCATGGATCGGGGGCCCATTGAACAGGAATGGGAGCCCGTCCCGTTGCAGGTGTGAAGGTGCGGACAGTTGGTATCGCGTCTACCAGAGGGCAGAACGTTGTGGTGGCGTTTCACTCACCTCAATACCGACTGGTATCCGATGCCATTTCGGCGTCGGCGAAAAGTCCGTACAGCTATTCTACCCTGAAATAGCGAACCCTTCAAAGTGGAGGCAAGAAAATTGGGTTTTCTTCGCAAATTAAGGTTATTACGAAGTTGTCCACAGGGATGTGGATAAGTAATTCTCGTGAGAATATCAAAATGTCAATTCATGCATGCAAAAACGCCGTTTGCAGTTTCGATGATACGAAATGATTCGATTGATTTCGACCATGAGTCTGGGACGTTCCACGCTGCGAGGAGATTTCGGAGCGCCTGACCCTGGATGAAAAACCGGATCTCGCCGTAGCAGGTTGGGCTTGGCTGGATTATCTGTGGCTTCCAGTCGGGAGACCGGAGACCGCGTTCCCATACTTCCCATGTGGAACTCAAGCCGTCACGTATGGAGACGGTAAATGGAATGGTCATGGTCGCCATGCCCAACGTGAGTTCTCGGATACTTGTTTGATCCGGTAAGAGAAGGTCGCGATGCTCCTGTGCGTCGAGCGTGGAATGGAGCACAGCGAGGTTCTCGCTGGAAATGTTTTCATGCCAATCGATGATCAAGCCTCCCGTACCACGAGTATCAACGGCGAGTCGTATCGGCGCAGCAGATAATCCGCGAAGATCGATCCCCTGGCTCGTAAGCGCTTCGACGGCAGGTGATGCCGCGTCGCGGTCATCTCCAAGAAGTGAGAAGATCGATGCGTCGATCGACGATACGCTTCCGTCCTGCGTGGATGCGGTTGTGATTGTTCCCCGCACTCCATCCCACACGCCGACAAGTTCGTCCGAGTCCGTTACTTCGACGCTCGTGGTCAGTCCTCCGGCGAAACGGTTCATCATCAGTCCGTTGAGGGACCATGAAGCCGTGTGGCGTCGAAGCCGTCGCGTGAGACTCCACACGCGCTGCAGCGGAACGACCTCGAAATCTTCGGTCGTGCGCCCGTCTGTGAGAAGGCGGTACGGTCCGGTGTCGGTTACCCGCAGCGTATCGGTTGACGCGATAATGGTTGTGCGCGGGACGAGCGCGAAGGCACGCGGTTCATCGCTCGGTCCGAGCGAGACGCCGAGGATCGCCGCGAACCGCGACCGGGTTTCAACTGCCGCTCGCCACGGTACGGGGAGGGACTGGCGCAAATCCGTGTTCAATCCGGAAGCCGCTGTTTTTGGGCGAAACGCAACGAGTATCAGTCGGTCGCGCGGCATGAGAAGCGTCATGCGCGTGTTCAATGCGATGAATGCAATACCCCCGATCAGCGCAAAGCTCCCCGCGATGATTGCGAGGAGCTTACCGGTCAACCATGGGCCGCGCGCCCTGCCGTAGGCGAGGATTGCACTGCCCTTTGGGGTAGAGTCAACGACAATGTGGTCCATGGCGGTTCAGGCCGCGGGGTGCGGACGTGACGGAAAGGACGGACGAGTCAACGAACCGTCCGTCCCGATGAATCGCTCGCCTCCCCGGCGAATCTCACATCTGTACATCGAACGGGTCGTCGGTCACCGGCGGTCGGTTTGGAGGAGGGGCGCTCGGACGTTGTCCGTGATCCCGCGGCGCATCGCGACGTGGTCCGCGGCCTCCGCCTCCAAAGTCTCGGCGTCCGCTGCCTCCGCCGAAGCGAGGCCGGTCGCTGCCGTGACCGCCGCCGGTCTTCCGATCGCGCAAGGA
Organism: Methylomirabilis sp. (SeqCode); assembly: GCA_035561755.1. Taxonomy (GTDB): domain Bacteria; phylum Patescibacteriota; class Patescibacteriia; order 2-12-FULL-60-25; family 2-12-FULL-60-25; genus 2-12-FULL-60-25. The sequence goes on along the minus strand of DATMXG010000097.1, from coordinate 480 downwards.
TTTTTCGTCACCGGGCTGCTCCACATAGTCCTGCGCTGCGCGTTTGATGGAGAGGTTAATGCGGCCCATGGAATCGATCTCGTAGACTTTCACCGTCACCATGTCTCCCACGTTGCAGATGTCGTGCACGGAGGCTACGCGGTATGGCGCCATTTCGGAAATGTGGACCAAGCCCTCCTGCTTGGGAAGAATTTCGACGAATGCTCCGAAGTCCATGATGCGCGTCACGGGTCCGGTAAAAATTTCGCCGGCCTTCACTTCGCGTGTGAGCTGCTTTACCCAGTCCACGGCCTTCTGCATCCCTTCCGGGTTCACGGCCGTTATCATCACGAGTCCGTCGTCCTCGATGTCGATTTCTACCTTGGTTTGGGCGATGATTTCGTTGATGATCTTTCCACCCGGGCCGATCACGTCGCGGATCTTCTCCGGATTGATGCGGAAACTCACGATGCGCGGCGCCCACCTAGAGAGTTCTGGGCG